>CAVCRI010000084.1:0-12301 GCA_963604545.1 Lachnospiraceae bacterium
CGCACAGAGGACGATGAGTTCGTTAGCTTTGAGCCAGCCTTGAAGGAGTATCGCATTCCTAAGTTCCGTCGTACCAACCAGAATATGACCATCGACTTGCGTCCTATCTGTAACAAGGGTCAGCGTGTGAAGGCTGGCGACATCTTGACTGAGGGTTACGCTACCGAGAACGGTGAGTTGGCTTTGGGCCGTAACTTGCTCGTGGCTTACATTCCTTGGAAGGGTTACAACTACGAGGATGCTGTCGTTATTTCTGAGCGCATGGTTCGTGAGGATGTATTGACATCTGTTCACGTGGATGAGTACTCACTCGATGTACGTGAGACCAAGCGTGGTGTTGAGGAGTTCACTAGCGATATTCCTAACGTAAGTGAGGAAGCTACCAAGGATCTCGACGACAATGGTATCGTTCGCGTCGGTGCTCGCATCGAGCCAGGTGACATCATGATTGGTAAGATTTCTCCTAAGGGAGAGAGCGATCCTTCTCCAGAAGAGAAGTTGCTACGTGCCATCTTCGGTGACAAGGCTGGTGATGTGAAGGATTCTTCATTGAAGGCTAACCCATCTTTGGCTGGTGTCGTTATCGACAAGAAGTTGTTCTCTCGTGCCGTTAAGACTCGTGAGTCTAAGAAGCAGGATAAGATTATCCTCGCTAAGATTGATGAGGAGTATGAGGCAAAGAACGATGACTTGAAGGACATCTTGGTTGACAAGTTGCTCACTTTGACAGAGGGTAAGGTTTCTCAGGGTGTGAAGGATTACACTGGTGCTGAGATTATCACCAAGGGCTCTAAGTTCACTGCAGCTGCATTGAAGAACCTTGAGTATGATGGCGTTCAGTCTAATGGTTGGACTGATGATGACCATGCCAATGGTTTGATTCAGCGCTTGATCATGAACTACATCCGCAAGTACAAGCAGCTCGATGCAGAGTTGAAGCGTCGTAAGTTCGCTATCACTATCGGTGATGAGCTTCCTTCAGGTATCCTCCAGATGGCTAAGGTCTACATCGCTAAGAAGCGTAAGATTCAGGTTGGTGATAAGCTTGCCGGTCGTCACGGTAACAAGGGTATCGTTTCCAAGGTAGTTCGCCTTGAGGATATGCCATTCATGGCAGATGGTCGTCCTGTAGATATGGTATTGAACCCACTGGGTGTGCCATCTCGTATGAACCTCGGTCAGATCTTCGAGTGTATCCTGGGTGCTGCCGGTAAGAAGTTGGGCGTTAAGTTCGCTACTCCTATTTTCGACGGTGCTAAGTTGGATGACCTCTCAGAGTGGACCGACAAGGCAGGTTTGCCACGCTTCTGCTCTACATATCTCTATGATGGTGAGACAGGTGAGCGCTTCGACCAGCCAGCTACCGTAGGTATGACCTACTTCTTGAAGTTGGGTCACATGGTAGAGGATAAGATGCACGCTCGTTCTATCGGTCCATACTCACTGATTACCCAGCAGCCACTTGGTGGTAAGGCACAGTTCGGTGGTCAGCGATTCGGAGAGATGGAGGTTTGGGCCATCGAGGCATTTGGTGCCAGCCACGTATTGCAGGAGATTCTGACTATCAAGTCAGATGATGTTGTTGGACGTAGCAAGGCATACGAGGCAATTGTTAAGGGCGACCCAATGCCAACTCCAGGTATCCCAGAGTCTCTCAACGTATTGCTCCATGAGCTTCGTGGTCTTGGATTGAGCATCAAACTTGATTAATTTTGAGAACCCCTAATTAAGATATAGAAACATGGCTTTCAAAAAAGATACAAAGATAAAGAATAATTTTACGAAGATTACCATTGGTCTCGCTTCACCAGAGGAGATCTTGGAAAATTCGTATGGTGAGGTTACTAAGCCTGAAACCATCAATTATCGTACATATAAGCCTGAGCGTGATGGCTTGTTCTGCGAGCGCATTTTTGGTCCTACCAAGGACTACGAGTGCGCCTGCGGTAAGTACAAGCGTATTCGCTACAAGGGAATCGTCTGCGACCGATGTGGTGTAGAGGTTACTGAGAAGAAGGTTCGTCGTGAGCGTGCTGGCCACATCGAGCTCGTTGTTCCTGTAGCTCACATCTGGTACTTCCGTTCTCTTCCTAACAAGATCGGTTACCTCCTCGGTATGCCTACCAAGAAACTTGACGCTGTTATCTACTACGAGAAGTATGTGGTAATCCAGCCTGGTGTGATGGAGGGTAAGACTGATGCCGATGGCCTTGAGGTGAACGGTTCTCACATGCTCGACCTCTTGAGTGAGGACGAGTATATCGACATCATCGACAATCAGATTAGCGAGGACAACGACCGCTTGGACGATTCAGACCCTAACAAGTTCATCGCCAAGATGGGTGCGGAGGCAATCTACGAGTTGCTCCAGAAGGTTGACCTCGACTCTTTGTCATACGAACTCCGTGACCGTGCCAACAACGACTCTAGCCAGCAGCGCAAGACTGAGGCTTTGAAGCGTTTGAACGTTGTGGAGGGCTTCCGTGCCAGCAAGGGCGTTAACAAGCCAGAGTGGATGGTGATGAAGATCATCCCTGTCACTCCTCCTGAGCTTCGTCCATTGGTGCCATTGGATGGTGGACGTTTCGCCACATCTGACTTGAATGATCTCTATCGTCGTGTCATCATCCGTAACAACCGTCTGAAGCGATTGGTTGAAATTAAGGCTCCTGAGGTTATCCTCCGAAACGAGAAGCGTATGTTGCAGGAGGCTGTCGATAGCTTGTTCGACAACTCTCGTAAGAGCTCTGCCGTTAAGAGCGAGAGCAACCGTCCATTGAAGTCTCTCTCAGACTCTTTGAAGGGTAAGCAAGGTCGTTTCCGTCAGAACTTGTTGGGTAAGCGTGTTGACTACTCAGCTCGTTCTGTAATCGTAGTAGGTCCTGAGTTGAAGATGGGTGAGTGCGGTCTTCCTAAGTTGATGGCTGCTGAGCTTTACAAACCATTCATCATCCGTAAGTTGATTGAGCGTGGTATCGTGAAGACTGTGAAGAGTGCCAAGAAGATTGTTGACCGTCGTGAGCCTGTAATCTGGGACATCCTGGAGAACGTGATGAAGGGACACCCAGTGATGCTGAACCGTGCCCCTACACTTCACCGTCTCGGTATCCAGGCTTTCCAGCCTAAGATGATAGAGGGTAAGGCTATCCAGTTGCACCCATTGGCATGTACTGCTTTCAACGCTGACTTCGATGGTGACCAGATGGCTGTTCACTTGCCATTGAGCAACGAGGCTGTATTGGAGGCTCAGATCTTGATGCTCCAGAGCCACAACATCTTGAACCCTGCCAATGGTGCGCCTATCACCGTTCCTTCTCAGGATATGGTGCTCGGTCTCTACTATATTACCAAGATTCGTCCAGGAGCTAAGGGCGAGGGATTGACATTCTACGGTCCAGAGGAGGCTTTGATTGCCCGCAACGAGGGTCGATGCGATCTCCACTCTTTGGTTAAGGTGGTTGTCGACGATATGGTTGACGGCAAGCCTGTGAAGCACTTGATCGAGACTTCTGTAGGTCGTGTTATCGTCAATGGTATCATCCCTAACGAGGTAGGCTTCTTCAATGATGTCATCTCTAAGAAGACTCTCCGTGGCTTGATTTCTAATGTTATCAAGTCTGTCGGTATGGCTGAGGCCTGCGAGTTCCTCGATGGAATCAAGAACTTGGGTTATCGTATGGCGTACGTTGCTGGTTTGTCATTCAACCTTGGCGATATCATCATCCCACCAGAGAAGGAGGAAATCGTTGAGCGTGGTCGCAAGGAAGTTGAGGAAATCACCAACAACTATAACATGGGTTTCATCACCAACAAGGAGCGTTACAACCAGGTTATTGATGCGTGGACACACGTGAATACCGACTTGGGTAACATCTTGATGAAGGAGATGACCGAGGCTGATCAGGGATTCAACGCCGTATACATGATGCTTGATTCTGGAGCCCGTGGTTCTAAGGATCAGATTAAGCAGTTGTCTGGTATGCGTGGTTTGATGGCTAAGCCTCAGAAGGCTGGTGCCGAGGGTGCGCAGATCATTGAGAACCCTATCCTCTCTAACTTTAAGGAGGGTATGTCAGTGTTGGAGTACTTTATCGCTTCTCACGGTGCTCGTAAGGGTCTTGCCGATACGGCTATGAAGACTGCCGACGCTGGTTACTTGACTCGTCGTCTTGTTGATGTTTCTCATGATGTCATCATTACAGAGGAGGATTGTGGTACATTGCGTGGTTTGGTTTGCACTGCATTGAAGAATGGTGATGAGATTATATCATCTCTCTACGAGCGTATCTTGGGTCGTGTATCTGTACATGATGTCATCCACCCAACTACTGGCGAGCTCATCGTCAAGGCTGGTGACGAAATCACAGAGGCTAAGGCTAAGGCTATTGAGGATTCTCCTATCGAGAGCGTCGAGATTCGTTCAGTGCTCACTTGTGAGAGCAAGAAGGGTGTCTGCATGAAGTGTTACGGCCGTAACTTGGCTACAGCTCGTATGGTTCAGCTCGGTGAGGCTGTTGGTGTCATCGCCGCACAGGCTATCGGTGAGCCAGGTACTCAGTTGACTCTTCGTACATTCCACGCCGGTGGTATTGCGTCTAACGCTGCTGCCAACGCTAAGATAGCTGCCAAGAACAAGTCTCTCATCGAGTTTGATGAGTTGGCTACCGTTCCTTTCGTTGAGGAGGATGAGGAAGGCAACGATGTTAAGTGCGAGAAGGTAGTAAGCCACTTGGCTGAAATCCGCTTCATCGACCCTAATACCAAGATTGTTCTCTCTACATTGAACGTACCTTACGGTTCTTCTCTCTATCACAAGGAGGGTGAGATCGTAGACAAGGATACTGTCATTGCACGTTGGGACCCATTCAACGCCGTAATCGTCAGCCAGTATGCTGGTACATTGAAGTTCAACGACGTTCAGAAGGATCAGACTTACCGTGCCGAGGTCGATGAGACCACAGGTTTGGAGGAGAAGATTATCACCGATTCGAAGAATAAGGCTATGGTTCCATCTTGTGATGTAATCGATGCCAACGGTGAGGTTCTTGGTACTTACAACTTCCCTGTAGGTGGTCACCTCGCAGTGGAGGATGGTCAGACCATCAAGACTGGTGAGGTGTTGGTTAAGATTCCTCGTGCCGTAGGTGGTGCAGGTGATATCACCGGTGGTCTTCCACGTGTTACCGAGCTTCTTGAGGCTCGTAACCCATCTAACCCAGCTGTCGTATCCGAAATCGATGGTGAGGTAACCATGGGTAAGGTAAAGCGTGGTAACCGTGAGATTATCGTAACCTCTAAGACTGGCGACCAGAAGAAGTATCTCGTATCTCTGTCTAAGCAGATCTTGGTACAGGAGCATGATGCCGTACGTGCAGGTACTCCATTGTCTGATGGTAGCGTAACCCCTGGCGACATCCTCGCCATCATGGGTCCTACCGCCGTTCAGGAGTATATCGTTAACCAGATTCAGGACGTTTACCGTCTTCAGGGTGTGGCCATCAATGATAAGCACTTCGAGGTTGTGGTTCGTCAGATGATGCGTAAGGTTCGTATTGACGACCCAGGTGATACTACATTCTTGGAGCAGGAGTTGGTCGACAAGCTCGACTTCGCTGAGGAGAATGACCGTATCTGGGGTAAGAAGGTTGTTACCGATGCCGGTGACAGTGAGAACCTCAAGCCTGGTCAGATCGTTACCGCTCGCAAGTTGCGCGATGAGAACTCTGCCTTGAAACGCCAGGACAAGAAACTTGTACAGGTTCGTGATGCAGTGGCAGCTACTTCTACTCAGATACTCCAGGGTATCACCCGTGCCGCTCTTGGTACTAAGAGCTTCATGAGTGCCGCTTCATTCCAGGAGACCACTAAGGTCTTGAACGAGGCAGCTATCCGTGGTAAGGTGGATTACCTTGAGGGTATGAAGGAGAATGTAATCTGCGGTCACTTGATTCCAGCAGGTACTGGTCTTCGCCAGTGGGATAAGCTCATCGTCGGCTCTAAGGAAGAGTACGAACGTATGCAAGCTAACAGAAAGAACGTGCTCGACTATGCTGATACTCCAATCGGTGAGTAATCGCATTACTGAGACATATGCATAATAAAGGTATATAATATAATGTACGCGTATTTAATAATGTGTAATTACATCTAATTTATGTACCTAACAAGATTAAAGCCATAGGTGGGAGCTTCTCATCTATGGCTTTTTCTGTTGTGTGACACCTGTTTCTTGTGGGTATTTTTACTTTATTCTTAATAAATTATTGAAAAAAACTTCATCAAGGGGTTGGGAAATTGTACCTTTGATGTGTTCTTGGTGTAAATAAAGATTTTATAATGGAAAGAATAGAACAACTTTTTCGACAACACTACTCGAAGATGTTCCTGGTTGCAAGGATGCTGCTGGGCGACGAAGAGACGGCGAGGGATGTGGTGAGCGACATCTTTGCCGAACTGCTCAACGGTTCCCTCAAACTACCACCGGAATGTTCGGAAGGTTATTTTGTGGTGCTTGCCCGAAACCGTAGCCTCAATCATCTGCGCAAGATGACCACGCAGGATAAGGTGAAGGCTGGCTTGACCTTGGATACCACCATCGACATTTCGCATACCGAGGACAAGATAGTGGGAGAGATAGACCAGGAGATGAGCAAACTCGACCAGATGTTGAGCTTCATCGACAGCGAACTCACTCCACAAACACGCCGTGTGGTGAACATGCACTATCGCCAGAAACTCACCTATCGGGAAATCTCCGAGCAACTCGGCATCAGCGAGGCCGCCGTCTATAAGCATCTCGCCCAAGGCATCAAACGTATTAAAGAACATTTTAACCCCAAGAACAATGGATAAGATAACACAAGTAATTGATATGATGGAGCACCCAGAGCGATACTCTGAGGCTCAAATCTCAGAACTTCTTCAGGATGAGAAATGCCGCCAGACTTACCTCACGATGATGGAGATGCGCATGGCTTTTGACAAGGAGGCTACGGATAAGAACATGGATATGGACAAAGAATGGCAGAATTTTGCCGAAAAGCACTCTCATGCGAATGATTCTTCTTTAGAAGATGACATGCAGGAAAATGGTAAAATACATACTGTCTTTTCTTGGCGAAAGGTAGCCGCATCGCTTGTAGGTGTAGTGATGCTATCGGGTATTGCCTTAGCCGCCATTCATACATTTTCTTCTCATCGGCAGCCAAAAGAGGTGGCTGTTTCTGATACCGCCAAGGTGAATGTTGCCCCAGATGATACTGCCACGAAGGTGATTAACAAGGTGGAGCAGTCTGTTGGTAAGAAGGAAATCATCCATAAGACTTTTGATGATGTGACGATGGGAGCGATGCTTGGAGAGATGGCCAAATATTATGGTGTGAACGTCGTCTTCCGTAATGAGGATGCCAAGCAACTCCGCTTCTATTATGAATGGAACAGCGAGAATAGTCTCCAGCAGGTGGTGGATGAGCTGAATAACTCCCAGCAGATGAACATCTCCTTGGAGGATGATAAGTTGGTTATCGAATAATATCATCGAATCATATTACCGAATGATGTTGTCGAATAACAATAGCTATCATAGATTAGAATGCTTTTCGATACATGCGTCACATCAATATGAATTTACTAAATAAGATGAATAGGATGAAGAAATTAGTTTTCGCTTTCCTCATGTGTCTGCTCGTTCAGGCATCTTATGGTCAGCAGATCTCTCGTAACTATAATAACCGTTCCATGTCGGAGGTACTCAAGGACCTCGACAAGACGACACAGCGATATAAGATTAGTTTTATCTATAACGAACTGGAGGATTTTACCGTCACCACCTCTTTTCGCAACCTCTCCTTGCAGGAAGCCTTGGGGCAGGTCTTCGGCTTCTATCCCATTAAGGCTACTATTGGTGATAGCTTAATTTTCGTGGAATGTACCCAGAAGGAACCTATCAAGTTGATGGGTAGAGTGGTGGATGAGCATCGCCGTCCGGTGGAGTTTGCCAATGTGGCTCTTCTCAACCCTTCCGATTCTGCGTTCCTGACGGGCGGCGTGACCAATGCAAGTGGTAACTTTGTTATCCCATGTGGTATGAAGAAGGTTATCGCCAAGGTGAGTTGCGTGGGCTATTACACTTGTTATAATATATATAATGTGGGAAGAGTGGGGAATATCACACTTCGTGAGAGTGCCGTCAACATCAAGGGAGTCGTTGTCAAGGCAAAGCGTCCTTCCTTTAAGATGGGGCAGGAGGGTATGCAGGTAGACATCCAGCATACCGACTTGGCTAAGGTAGGCGATGCCCTCGATGTGTTCCGTGAGTTGCCTAGACTGAATGTCTCCAACAATGGTGCCATCAGCGTATATGGCAAAGGAACTCCGCTCGTGTATGTTAACAGCAAGCTAGTGAAGGATGTAAATGAATTGCGTCGTCTGAAGTCAGACGATGTCAAGAACGTGGAGATTATCACTTCGCCAGGTGCTAAGTATGATGCCACGGAATCTTCTATTATACGTATAAGGACTGTCAAGCGACAGGGCGAGGGACTGAGCGGTTCTTTCATTTCCCAGGGATACTACAAGGAAAAGTGGGGAGGTTTTGAACAAGTGGATTTAAAATATCAGAATAAGGGGATGGAGGTGTTCAGTACGCTTTTTGCTAGTAGTAGTCCATATATGGAACATAATACTTTATCCCAATATATTGAGGGGACTAAGGCAATCCATATCAAGCAGTATGCCCCTACTGTTTCTCGTTCCACCACTTTGGATGGTACCATCGGTTTCAACTATGATTTCAATGAAAACCATTCCGTGGGTGGGTCCTATAATATAGATGTAGCCCCTTACGATAAGGGACATGTCAATGGTATTCAATCAATATCGGTGGATGGTGTTCCAAAAAGTTCTATTCAGCAGAGCATCCAAATGCAGGATGCTTTCGGCCCGACTCATGAGGCAAATCTCTATTATGTAGGCAAGGCTGGTAAGATGGGTATCGACTTTGATGGAACTTATGTTTGGAAGAAAGGTGGCAGGGACATGCAGGAAATAGAGGATGCTACCGGTATTGAGAGTCGAGAGGTGCATACCTCCAGTACAACCCACAATCGTTTGGTGGCTGGAAAACTCGTCTTGTCTTACCCTGTAGGTAAGGGCAAGCTGGAGCTCGGAAGTGAGGTGACTGCCACTCGAAGCCGTGGTGTCTATGCTAATGAGGAAGGCTACGTGGCATCTTCATCTACCGATGTCAAGGAGAGCAATGTGGCAGGATTTTTCTCGATGGCGTACCCTCTCGGCAACTTATCCTTGAGTGGTGGCGTGCGTTATGAACATGTGACTTCCAATTATTATTCATTTGGTGAATGGCAGGCGGAGCCAAGCAGAAAATACAACAATTGGTTTCCTAATCTATCCCTGGGATGGAACAAGGGCAACTGGGCTGTCTCCTTGTCTTATACTTGCAAGACTCAGCGACCTAATTATAACAGTCTTCGCAATGAGATGCAGTATGATAATCGATTTATGTATGAGGGCGGAAATCCATACTTGCGGCCAACCGCAGTGAATGATTTCTCTCTGGATGTCGTTTACTCTTGGCTTACGTTTGGTGTGAACTATAAGTACGAGGACAATCCTATCATTTGGTTTGCTACCTTATATAACAATGAAGACATCATATTCCTGCGCAACCTTAACTTTGCTTGCAACCAATCAATGTCGATGTATTTGATTGCTGCTCCTAAGTTCGGTTGGTATTGTCCTACATGGCAATTGTTTTACCAGCAGCAGTACCTGGATAATGAAAAGTATGGCGTGAATACCAAGTTGAATAAGCCAGCTTTCGGAGTTACTTGGAACAATAAGTTTTTGTTGGGACCAACTTTCACAGGGTGGCTTACGCTTCATGGCAACACCTATTCGTGCTCTGGGTTCCAACGTACTCGTCCAGGCTATTATGTATCCTTGCGATTAGTCAAGACTTTTTGCAATGATAAGTTGAACTTTAGTCTTTCGGGCAATGACATCTTCAGAAGTCAGAAGGAGCAGTGGACAATGTTAGGCAATCATGTCACCTTGATTAAGGATAGCTATAATTGCAATCGCTCTGTGGTGATCCGTGTTACCTACAAGTTTAATGCGACTCGTAGCAAGTACAAGGGCTCTGGAGCTGGTAATGATGAGCGCCATCGCCTGTGAGTCTTGTCGTGACCCCTTGAATTAGGATTTATAATTTAAGGATTAAGTCTAAAATTTAGCTTGTAATTTTAGAAAAAAAACAAAAGTTCCTTCAGTTTTTTGCTTAAGTGTCTGTATGATAGTGAGTTTTACTGAAGGAGCTTTAGCCTTTACTTTTTACTGAGCTTTTAATAAAGTCAAACGATGTCATACTCGCCATATTGCCCACGGTATATGAAGCGACACTCTGTACTATAATCCTTGTTATCCGTCCCAGCTCATAATTCAAGCTAATTAGTCCTCTCTTCAGGGCATGTATGGTAATTTTAAGCGGATGGTTGATACTCATTTCGGGTCTTTTGACTATTGTCACAAAACCTTTTGACGGTTGTCGGAAGACCTTTTGACTATCGTCAAAAGTCCTTTTGAGCTTAGTCAAAAGACCTCTGTTGATAATTCCTTGTCTTCGTAAGGTTATGTTATATGTCTTGCAAAGTTACTCTCTAATCCCAGCAAAGTCATTCCGATTTCCTTTGCCAGAAGAGTTGTTCTCTGGCGAAGAGCATCACCATCTCTGGTAAAATCAATTACCCCTTCAGTATATCCTGCTGTAATACATGGAGTTATACCAAATACTGAAGGAACTTTTGACTTTGCTTTTCATTTTTAGAACAACAAAATTTACCCCTTTGGTGTATAAATATTGCAAAAACATTCGTCTATCTCAAATATTTTTTGTAAGTTTGCATCATCAATTAATGTTCAACCCTATAAACTTAATAAAAGTATGGAAGATAATAAGAATACGCAACAGCAAAATCAGTTTCAGATGGGCATCAAGCCTGAGGTAGCAGAAGGAGCATATTCAAACCTTGCTCTCATCACACACTCTAGCTCAGACTTCATCCTTGACTTCGCTTGCGCACTCCCAGGAATGCCACAGCCACAGATCAAGAGCCGTGTCATCATGGCACCAGAGCATGCTAAGCGTTTGCTTCAGGCATTGCAAGGTAACATCTACAATTATGAGCAAACCTTTGGCAAGATTAACTTGCCAGACGAGAAAGAGCGCACTATCGCTCCATTCGGCACTCCAAAAGGTGAGGCATAATGTAGAGTAACACATGCCATCTGAAACTAAATTAACCCGCTAAAAGACTAAAAAACCCATAATTTATATATTGAAAAGTTATATTAAGTTAAAAATAACCTTTCTCATCCAAAAGTAAACTATATAATTAGGTAGTTTGCTAGAAAAGTTGTAACTTTGCACCCCGAAAAAGCCTCCTAACATGGTGGCTTATACTGAAATAAGAAAATAACAAAAATAAATATATAAATTAAAAAGTAAAATTATGCCTACTATTTCACAGTTAGTAAGAAAAGGCAGACGAGTTCTTGTAGACAAGAGCAAGTCACCAGCTTTGGATTCATGTCCTCAGCGTCGTGGCGTTTGCGTTCGTGTTTACACCACAACTCCTAAGAAGCCTAATTCGGCAATGCGTAAGGTTGCCCGTGTTCGTTTGACAAACTCTAAGGAGGTTAACTCTTACATCCCAGGAGAGGGTCACAACTTGCAGGAGCACTCAATCGTGTTGGTACGTGGTGGTCGTGTTAAAGACCTTCCAGGTGTACGTTATCACATCGTTCGTGGTACTCTTGATACCGCAGGTGTTGCAAACCGCACACAGCGTCGTTCTAAGTACGGTGCTAAGAAGCCAAAGGCTAAGAAGTAATCCTAATTTTGATAGGAATTCTTGAAAATTCAGGCTAAAAACAAGATTATTCCGAAAACTCACGGTCGGAGAAGGTCGAGAGTTAAGGTAAAAAGTTATTTTTAATTACAACGTTTTGCTGGAGGAGTAAACAGGTTGAGTAAATGCTCGGGTGCGAGTGTTGAAGAACGATATACAGCCCCATGCAGAATTTAAATTTTTTCGATTAAAATGAGAAAAGCAAAACCAAAGAAGAGAGTGATCCTCCCAGATCCAGTCTTCAACGACCAAAAGGTCTCTAAGTTCGTAAATCATTTGATGTATGATGGTAAGAAGAATACCTCTTATGAGATTTTCTATAATGCACTCGATACCGTAAAGGCTAAGATGGCTAACGAGGAGAAGTCTGCACT
>CAVCRI010000085.1:0-12093 GCA_963604545.1 Lachnospiraceae bacterium
AAGACATCATTGCAGCAAACCTCAGCAGTTTGCGTTCAGACATTCAGGCTTTGCCCGACAAAATTGCCGAAAAACTACCAACCACATCGCCAGTTCCATCACCCCAAATTGATACAGATGAACTTTCGGATGAACTATACCGAAGATTGAGTCGTTTCTACTTGGAGCAGACAGATGAGCTGAAGCAAAAGCACAACCTGTTGGTAGACTTATATGATAGTGTTTTCAAGGCATACAATGACCTTGTCGGTATCTGCAACGAGAATTCTGCACGTATGAGCAAGAACATCGAAATCTTGGCAAAAAGGATAGACGGAGTAAAACAGCTTTTGCGGCCCCAAGCATCCGGCAAGAAGTCTGTCGCCCCAGCCTTCCCTTCGTCACTCAAAAAGGTACCACGATTTCTGCTTTGTACCTACCTCCCTTATTGGTTCAGACGGATTTGGCGGAACCAATCCATCCGCAAGTTCGCTGCCATCTGTTTCGCCCTTGCGTTCGTGGTCACATTCATCACCATGCTCTTCATGGCTCACGATAATGCAACGATGCGCAAACAATGCGAGAAGAACCGCTTAATTCGGCGTGAACTACGCAAGTCCAAGGAATCCGAAGCCGTCATCAACTACATAGATATGCTCTATTCGGACGAGGAGGCACATGGTAGTGAAATCCGTGAGATGTGGGGAGAATGAAGGCTACAACACTAAGTCTTGCCAATATTTCAACTACTTCGCTCTTTAGTTAACTCTGCCTTCGCTCTTTTCCGAAGAAAAGCCGAGAAATATTTTTGTCTTTTGAAGAAATAATTGTATTTTGCCCCGACAGTTCCCACCACGCTTCCCGAAGAACAGCGAACCAGGGTGGGCCTTTTGCGTTATGAGGAATAGTCCTTATTTTCCCAAACTGTTCGTTTGAACTTTCAAACAATATTGGGCAACTTGTTCGTTTCCATTTTGTCTGTCGAGTAATTCTTGCAAGTCTATGGGGCATTCATTCAACACTTTTGAAAAATTAGCCCCTTCATTACCGCCACATCCAAAATACCAACTCTCTACAGAACCATCATCAAACAGTGACGGATAATTGATTTCAAAACCATCTATCTGCATTTGTCCGCCATATGCCCCCATACCATTCTCTGTTGGCACTATAGCAGGAAACGAATCATTTCCTACCTTCCACATTTCAGAAATTGGTTTTCCTTTTATGCCATACCATAAGATCGGAACATAGTTTTTCGCTCCATCCATCCACTCTGTTTCGCCATTCTCAGAGACTGTAGGCTTGCCCGATGCCTCCAAGTCCGTGACTATAATTCCTTCCTCGTCCCTAAAGCCAATCAACCATTCTCCTTTATTGATAAAAGTTTGCAACTGGGCAGACCAGATGTGCCCTGCCTGAACGCAACCATTCTCATCAGCATAATAATTTTCACACAACTCACTCAGAATTGGTTGGAGTGGGAAGTTTCCGACTACGTTGTCGCTTTCATCCTGCAAGAGAACACTTTGGCCGCCATAAGCGTTGTCAATATATTTTGGACATCCTCAACAAAATCCCAAGAAAAGTCCTCACAGACAGCTTCTTTCAATGAAGGCACTAAACACTCTATGGTATCGGCTAATTCTTGAGAATAATCCCCTTCTACTATGGCATTACATATTCCGTCTAAAGAATTTTCCGCTATTTCATTAATCCTTATGCCGTTTATGACACAATGATATTTTGATGTATTATCAATAATCATATGCAAATTTCAATTTATTGCTTGTTAAACTGCAATCATTCCACACCGAAACCGATTCCTAATTCCTAAAAAATAGCATTTTTTACCACACCGTTTACCTCCTCACCGCCATTCCATTTCAACCAGAAATGGGGCATGAGGGTTTTGAACTCAACATCAATATAATGACACTGTTCCTTAATAATGCCACGGCGACGAATAGCCGGTTGTAGGCAATAAGTGTCAAAGTCATCCAGATTGACATCGCTTACATGCGTCCAATGGGGAAAGAATAGTTTCATGTAGGCCACAGTGATACGTTTCACGGCATTGAAATCGCGTGTGTCGGCATTCTTATCGCAAGCTACAAGTTCATCAAACAACAACCCGTAAACGTTCTGTGTACGAAGTGTATGAAGTATCTCCGAGAAATATTCTACGTTCAGCGTCCAGCCCTTGTAGATGATTCCTTTGTTGATGCGTGGCAGATTCCAACCTTCTATGAAACAATGAAAACGGTCAAGTAACGCTGACTCCCTGAACGATTGTGGCAAGGAATCAAAATAGCGATAGTTTATGGGGCGACGTTGCTCGTTGAGAGGAATGTTCCCCATAATCATCAAGCCACATTCCGAACTGAACTCGTTGTTGTCTATGGTTGTTTTACCACTTTCCAAGTAGGATTTCAAAGCCGCCTGTATCTCGGCAGGTTCCTGAAAAATGATGGTTTGTATCTCATCGAACGCCGTAAAGTCATGGTTCTTGATGATGCCATTCTGTTGCTTTGCTTTGTCGTAGAACAACTTGGCACGTGTCACCTTTCCTCCGCTTACGAGCCAACCATACTTGGAGAGGTTGCCAAAGACGAACGATTTACCTGTGCCTTTTGGCGCAAGTTCAATGACATTAAGTCGTGGCTCCACAAAAATAAGCAGCCGGCTCAGAAACTCCACTTTCTGCGTCATCGTTTCGAAACCGTCGGCCTCATATTCCATAGCAGACAGCAGCACATCTATCCATTCTGATGTAGAGAATGCGGCCCTTGCTTCTCTAAGATAGTCTATATCCACAGAACGATACGGCTTGAATGGTTTGTAGTCCACCATTTCCACATGGTTTTTCTTTCCATCTTCATCGGGAAGTACCGACAGCTTGATGATACCCCATTTCTCTCCATCCACCAATTCTCCCTGGTGGTTCTTGTACACATATTCTGGAATCTGTCCCTCATTGATTTTGATGCCAAGGTCAGGAATGCCAAAACGGCGTACCCCCTTTACCAAGTCTATATAGATGATAAATCGGGTAAGAAGCGTCAGTTCTTCGCCAGAAGACAAGCGGTCTTTCACCTCCGTTTGCTTCTGCGGAATTACCATGTCTAGGAATCCTGTCAATCCCGAACGATTTACAGAACCATCTTCATTGATGTATCGTTTGAGAATGAAGTCTTTTACAAATGATGGTAAATTGCGACCAGCAAACAAACTGTTGGTTGATGCTGGGTCTTTATATATGGCCATGGATGCAAACTGCTCCCTGACTTTCTGTATTGTTGATGTCTGCATAGCTAAAATCCGAATAAGTCATCCTCCTGGGCACCCATATTGATGCCAATTTGGTCTATCTGTTTGAAATCTCCTATGAGAAGAGTGATTCTTGTGGCAGTTCCCACAAGGTTCAGTCGTTCACTTTCATAGATGTCCCCTTGTTTCTTGTGGAGCTGATAATCTACGCCATTGTAATTTACCTTTGGTGTATCAATGCTACTCAACCCCTTAATGTTGTATTTCACTATCGGACTTGATGCCAACAATTCTGTTGTTAGTAGTTTTGCAGAATACACATTAGCGTTTTTCTGACCAGAAACAATGATGATGGGCACTAACACCTCTTCAGGTGTAGCACCACCATGTGCGCCTTGCCCTATCGGTGTTTTTGAGGAGAGAGAATTATAGTTGAGGGCACAGAGCGTCTTTCCATCTGGCAAAATCATATAGTTGCAATCTGCGGGAAAACTCCCTTTTTTCCATACCGCACATCTTCCTGAATGGTTTGACTCTATACCTGCCAAATTGAGTCCGGTACCGAACTGTGCCATATAGCTGATGCCATGGTCTGAGACAAAGGCTATTTTTTTTCCGTTATACTGCGTCAGTACCTTGGTAATGGAGTCCTCCACAAGCCGCAGTTCGTCTATTATATACATTGGATAGGTCTTCTGCTTGTGAGCAAAACCATCTATATCTCCTATTTTTTCCAATTTGTCGCTGGTCAATTCCTCCAGTTTCACCTTGTTGACTGAAGTTATAGATGGCAGTTCGGTTGTCGCAACATACACCTCGTTGAGATATACGCCGTCCACCTTATGCTTTTCTATTACCTTAGTGATAAATGGAATCCAGTCTATGCCCAATCCATCTATCCAGTAATAGACGTCAATGTCTTGCCGATTGTGCAAAATGGTCTTCACTGTTTTGAATCCATCTCTCCAAGACTCGAAAGTCGCTTGTGACGCATTGTGTTCCTTCATCATGTGCAACAAACGTTCATTTACCCCATTGGCAATCTTCGAGTGAGTGTATTCACAGAAATAGTCATTGACCCATGCGAATGATTTGCTCAATTGGATGCCTAATGGCGCAAGGTAGGAGCAGAGTGAAGGCATCAGTGCTTGAGTGTCCTTTGTGGTTATCTTGCCCTTACCTATCCATTCTATCATCAAGCACTGCTCCGAAAAGGTGAACGATGTCATATATTTCATGGCATAGTAATATCCACGTTCGGGGTCAGCCGCCATTGCCATGAGTTTTGCCTTTACCTTTTGCTCTGCCATCTGAGTTATCTGCACATTCTGCTTTTGAGCTTCCTTCAGCAATTTTCTGCGCAGTTTGAGACTTTCTTCGACTTGTGGTTCGTCGAACACTTGTGTGGCCAACAAAGAGAAAAGGTCTGATGAACTTTGAGTTCTACAGTACTTCAACACATTCGTCAGATAAGTTGACGTAGTGGCTTTCCACAAGAAATAGCTTTTCAACAACCAACGAGAGAAGCTGTCCTTATACTCGAACCATGTCTGTACGAAAGTTATGTCGTCATGCAGATTGGAGGTGTTGAACCATTTGTTGACAAATGTTTCAAAATCAAAGTCCTCTATGTCGATGTTAGAAGCCAACTGCTCCCAAAAAGGCATTTCTTCCTCCTCTGCGGTCAGGTTTCCAAAATCTATGCCGAGCCCATTGCTCAAGAACTCAAAAGCATTGTGACAAAGAGTGTAAATGAAAGCGTTGTCAGGCTGGGCATTATAGGCGTTGGCAAATATACACTTGGACGAACAGATGATTTGAGATTGCACCCGTACTCCCATTTTCCTCCATAAGGAAATCCACTGGCGTAGATTTTCGCAGACGCTAAACTTCTTTTCCAGGCCCTTTACCCCATAGGTCGTACCAGACGTTAGTACCAACCTGTAATTTAGGTTCTCTGCTCCAGAACGATAATCCCAAATGTGTATATTGGGGTCATCCTTGAACTTACTTACTTTGCTTTGCATACCTATGATGGGTACATAGATGCGCTGGTGGTCACGCTGAGCTTCCTCTGGTGACTGCACAAGACGTATGGTTTTCAGCAAAGAGTCAAACTCTGCATAATGCGTGTTGTCATAGAAACGAGTTATCTCAGAGAACGGTGCAATTACGAAATCGTTTGCCGGCAAACTTTTGATGTAAGCCTCAAACATTGCCGCCAATTGCGAATAGGTAATAAACTTGTCATCTTGGCCGTCCTTCATCCACTTCTCTATGCTCTGTACAAACACATCGTGATCTTGGCACACTTGCACAAACTCGCGGAAGTTACCAAAGTTCTCAAACAGCACAAAGCGTATAGGGTAGCGGTTGCGAAGAGAACTCTCCGCACCCGTCCAATTCTTATCGGCCTCTATTTCATGATAAAGGTCTTGCAATGAAGTGAATTCCTTGTACATACCACTATCCGTTTATCTTGTCCAACAACCATTCTCCTGCCTCATCACAAAGTTTGTTAAGCAATGCGATAGCATCATCGAGGGTGGCAATGTTGGCAATATGACTCTTTGCCTGCTTGCGCTTTTCTGCAACAATATCCGGCTGGGAGGGATATACTGGAGATATGGGAGGATTACCTCCGACAGGGGGAGAAGGAATAACCGGCGGTGTCGGTGGAACAACTGGTTGTTGCTGTGCTTTCGACGATTTCCATTGCAAGGCTTTTTTCTCAACTTCCTCTTCCGTCCAATACCCCACCGTAGACTGCAGATTTTGCTCGACAAAATGCTTTACCTCCTCCACATCGCTTTCCTGGATATTGATGAAGTCTAGCTGCATCAAGTAGTTCTTGAAGCCATCAGAGAAGGCTGCATCTACATTGAGGATATTCTTCATCTCTATGCGCAATTCAGAGATGAGGTCTATCGTTTCCTTCACCAAAGCAGGATTACGCAGGTCGCGTTCCATACAGATGGTTACGATGTTGTCTATCAATTTACGCTCCGCATCATTTACTTTCAGAATGACAGGCAAACTGGCGAATGCTTCTTCGGAAGCATATTTTACCGCCCAAAGCGGATACCCCTTCTTGCCCAGGAATTCTGCCGTGATGGCATATCGGGCATCCTTCAGACTCGATACGTCGGAATAAGCATTGTCCTTATTGTTGAGCTTGAAGAGCGAGATGAGTTCTTTGCACAACTTACCCTCCTCGGGGGTCTGGAACTTGAAGTTGAGTTTTGAATTCGATTTCTTGTCGTCCCACACCTTGAAGAGCCATACTATGTCATCTATCAAGGCATTCTTGTCGCGAGGCTTACCTTGCATATCGAATATCTTGTTGGCCCACGGCTTCAGGGCGAAAGCCATCATTGCCATTGGAGCAAAGCTGCCATAAAGTCCATACGGTGGCTTCTGTAGCACTGAGAACTTGTCATCAAAGTTGAAAGGAAGGCTTTTGTCGGCATATTTGATAATGTCCTGTACCTTGTCATATACAACCTTGAACGGATGGTTCTCCGGTACGTCGCTCTTCCAGTCCATATTGTCATCCAGACATTCCTGCACTAGATATTGTATAGGGCGCATCTGTGCGGTTATTGTAGCGAAATCTTCTTTTGATGTGGCGAAGATAAAGGTGCGAACAATCTCCTTTGAGTTTTGCTGGCGCCAAAATGTGGAAGGGGTCTTTTCGCGCAACAGTTTACAAGCATCCGGCCCATAAGGAAAAATGGTCGGAGCTATCTCATTATTGACAGTACTTGACAGATGTTTTACGGAGATAGGTTGCTTCTCTACGCCATTGATATAGTAAGTAGCATTGCCACGTTGTGCGCTGTCCATCCACTCCTTTACCATCGATACGGCATGGTCGCGATGTACTTTCTGCTGGTCAATGAAACCGTGACTGCTGGCACAGGCATAATTAGCCTGATATTCAATGAACTGTTCATACTTGGCATCGGTCAGCACCTCGTCGAACACCAAGAACACAATGTTCTTCAATTCCTTGTCGCTATCATCCTCTGCACATTTTTCCGCAAAACTGCGGAGTATGCCCAGTTCTGTGTTGTTGCGAGCCATAAGCAGGGCGAAGAAAAGGGCACTTGTCTTTGTGTCTTTTCTTGCGCTCTTGATTTGACTGCGCAGAACGGCCTCATTCTGTTGGTCAGAGAAGAACTTGAAATGATAGGGGCGTATCACCTTCTGCATCATCCTCTTCTCGAAAGCTGTGCTGGCGGCATCCGAAAAGTTGAGAATCTGACTGGTGTAACGATACTGCACATTCCGCATCTCGTTTTTCTTTTCCTCTATCTCTCCCGAGGGCAAGGCAGAAAACTGTACGGAGTAGAGGCCTCCTGGCGCACGCTGGATAATACCTTGCTCGTTAAACCATTGCAGCACTCCGTTCACTTCATTGTCATAACGAGTGCCAGCAAAGAGGGCGTGGATATTGTCCTCTGACGGGGTGACAAGTCCGTTGTTGTTTTCGCCCGATACGTTGTTGAAAGCGTTCAGTAGCAATATCCCTTTGAATACTGCATAATGGGCTTCTCCCTCATTGCTCACTTGTAGCTTGTAAGAGTTGTAGCGTTCCGTTACTGCTCCATAGTTGGTTACGTCATCCTGAAAAACTTTCAACACATAATCCCATAGGTAGTCGGCAGTGATGGTGTCACGGTTGAGGAATCGCTCTTCACTGTCGAGGAACTCACGGATAGAATCGTTCTGCCCCAAGAACTCAAACACGCTTCGGCTTGACGAGCCTACCACCGTGGCATAATGAGTGGCGAGGTTGGCGGTGCCAGGATGCAAAGGGTAAAGGCTGAAGAGGTCTTCGCGGGTGGACTGTTGGTCATTGCTGGTGGCAGTGAATATGTCGAGTAACTGGGAATTCAACGCATAAAACTGCTCTCGCATCTGACGATGGCGTTCCTCGTCGATGATTTCAAACTTGCGCGACATAATCTTGAACGCCGACACCGACTCCATGTTATATTTCATACGATGGTAGCGTCCATCGGTCTGTTTTAGTTGTTCTGTGTCAATGCCGTTGAAAGCGGAAGGGTGGGAAATGAGGAACATATAGGAATTGCTCTCCTCGTTCATGAATTTCTGTGCAACCTCCTGTAATTGTTTCAACACAGGGATGCCGATGGCATCGGTCATCACGTCAGTGAACTCATCCCAAATAATGAGCAGACCATTGTAAGTACCCAGTTCTGTTAGGCGATCTTGCACCTCGGTGAGCCACTGCTTGATATTGTCATTGTTGAGACGAATATCGAGTTGTGCCTCTCTCAGAGTGTCGGTCACCCTATGGAAGATTCCAAGGTCGCCAGTCTTTAGGCTCTCTGCCAACTGTTCGCTGTCGGCCACCACGGATGATAGAGCTACATGTGTATCTATCAGATGATTCCAAATCTCATGGTTCTGACGAATCTGTTCGATATGGTTCTCATAATCCGTAGGTACAGCTATTTCTATCTTGTGCTTACGTAGCGTTTCCGTCACAGCTTTCTGAAGTACAAGAGCAAGGTCGCCCGGGTGTGTCATAGTTCCCAGTCCATACACCTTTACCGTGAGCAATCGCTTGCTTTCTCGGAGTGTATAAATAGCTTGGCGAATGGAGTCAAACTTACTTCCCTTATATTCATAGTCCACCCAATCTCTGATGTCTTCCACCTCGTCACCAAGCAAGTGACTAATTACGGCCACGGCATGGCTCTTTCCTGTGCCGTAAGTTCCGTTTATCCAGAAGCTCTTGTGGTTGTCTATGTCGTTGCCACGCACACTTTTGATAACAGTGCGCAACACAGAATTGAATTGTTCATTAGGGATGAACGAAATCCACTCTCCCTGCTTTTCCTCTGCGATGTCGTAGGCAGCCTTGCCTCCACGCAGTTTTATGATGTCGTCATACTTAGTCGCCATATGCGTATGATTGTTAAGTTGCTAATTCCTTGTTATTGCAGCAAAGACTTGATTGCTGCAAAACTATCCAAATCGTCCCGAAGGGTAATGTGGTCTAAGCCCATTGAAAGTTCTGCTACCAACACACGGTTCTTATCAGAAGAAAGAAATCTTAATTTCTTCTGTAATTCAACTTTGCTGATACCAAATTCTCGATATACTCCACAAACTTCTTCTGGGCGATACAAATCGGAAACTCTAAGCATCTTAATACCTTTCCGCTGTGCGTATTTGTATAAAGAATAAGCAACTGCTTCTGGACTTAAATCATTATAGGGTATCCTTTGAAAAGAAGCTCCTTTTGCATCCTGTCCCACAAACTGTTTAAGCTCTTCACCGATAGGAGAATACTTGAAAGTTTGCACCAAAGCTTGCACTGCATATTTAATTGTTGTTTCCTTGAATGTCTGTTGGAAATATTCAAGGGCAAGCTTGTCCAAATCTTTTCTTCCAACCTCTGTATCAAAGCCAATGGAAGAAGCGAACCAGCTCATCAAGGGGCTATTATAAGTCAAATTGACATGAATAAGTTCCCACAAAAGGGTTGTGTTCTCTCTATTAATCTCAATGCACAATTCACCGAAAGGTGTAAGCTTTGATTTTTCATCAATAATCTCTGCGTCTTTAAGCCATGACTTAAAACTTGGCACTTGTTTTACGCCAAGAAAATTATCTTCCCAAAATGAGTCCGAATCTGTCAGGTATTGGTCAATCCATTCTTGATGAATGCCAAAGGTTCCATATTTTGATATTTTCATATTTGATAAGTTTATTGTTGTCGGCTTAATCATAGAATCTGCCACGATGCAACCAACATTATGATACTCCAAGCACTTGTAACAATGCACACATTTGTCGTTTTCTATGCTTATTTCAGGATAAACAGAAAGGGCACCTGTGGGGCATTCCAACTCACACGCTTCACAATTAATGCAATACGTTGTCTTATTGATAATTCGTCTTAGATAATATCTTAACTGTATATTATTATTGTCATACAAAGTGAATGTAAAATCCTTCTTGCCTTCGCCGAAGTGAATTTCAAAATTGTATATTTCGTGTTTGAACTCCAATTCGCCAATGATAGCCTCCTGTTTTTCTTTTATGCTATACTTGCCGAGAACAGGAAGCCAGGTGAAGATATCTTTTTTCGCACTCTTCACCATTGCTTGCCATTTATTTGAGGACGAAGAAAATGACACAGAGGTCTTAGCTTCAGAGAACTTACCACTCCCTCTTAGTTTCCATTTTCTCTCTGCAATATATTCTTTCTTATTCGGAATCTTTCTTGCAACAACATTTGTTTCTATCCTATCCAAGAAAGGCTTGAGATTGTTTGGATAGCAATTGTTTACTATCATATCATCCCATGGGGAACCAAATGGACAAAGGACACATCCCACTCTTGGTTTTCCTACACGATATGCAGAATTGATATGTAAATCATGTTCAAACAGATACAAGAAAACCTCAGTTGTATTCCAATTCAATATAGGACGTGCGTTTATAACAAATTTATGCTTTACACCCTTGCCGATTCTATTATACTCACTTCGACTAACAGATTCTTCTGCTCTTACTCCTTCAAAAGCTAAGAATTTTTGTCGTTTATCAGTTCCAGACATTAGCATCCTATATAATGGCGCCGTTTTCATTACCGAGCAACACCAACGATGATTGTCACTTGGCGTGCCAATCTTGTCCCAATAGTTGAGTACTGACTCGTGGTTCCGAGCCATCAGGAAATTGAGTGTTGGAAATTTCTCCTTATAATGTTTCTCTACCTCCTTATATAGAGTGAGCGATGGCGGCAATTCATAGCCAGTATCGCTATATATCACTTCAAAATCAGTGGGCGGAATGGCTCTCGTACAAAGGTCGAGTACAACCTGAGAGTCTTTGCCTCCAGAAAAACTGGCTATAAAGCGGTCTATCTTAGTGGAAAGCAGTACACGTTTTCCCTCTTTTTCAGCAGTGGAAAGCGGCATGATGTCAAAGGAGTCGCAATCTTGTTTCACCACCGCCATCTTTTGCTTGCTCTTTTTCTCCACACGCTCCGCCATTGCCTCAAAATCAAGTTTGTTGGCATCCGCCTTAGCGTATGTCTTGTTTACCTTGGCATACGCCAGATAGGTGTCATGAATGAACTCTATGGCTTCATTCTCCAACACAAACATCAAGTCAGAAGTGCGCTGGAGCATCGTCTTTACATCAACAGGCTTCAACTCCATGGGTTCTATGCTTGGTTGCATTTCCAATGTGGGTTTGGTGTATATGTCAGCCCCCTTGGCATCAAAGAGACGCACCCCACGATACCAATACTGTTTGTTCACAGCCCACATGATAGGTCCTTTAGCCTGTGGATAAGTCCAACCTAACTTGTCAAGCCCCAAAAGATTCAATTCTTCAAAGAACACGGGACGTGGGGAGATGCCGAGCGTTCCCTCTACGATGCGCGAGTGCAACAGCACTCCGCCAGTCTCCTTATCCCATGTAATCTTGTACATTTTAAGTTTCTATCTTTCTAAATACGGATAGAACCCCAATCTCCGACAAGTGTTATAGTTTATTGAACATGTCTCTACAAAATAAAGCGTGGGATTCGCCTTTGCCCATCCCACTAGTCGAGGCTCTCGCATTGCCCTAATCGTCGAGACGGACAACGCAGAAAGCCCACGCATGGCATATATCAATCCCATACGTGGGCAACCGCAGACACACCACGGCAAGCGAGGTACATATACGGCAACTCACGGCAGGGCATAATATACCTACCGTGAGCATTCATCGTTGTCTTGTCTTATGACGATTAAGGGTCAGCGGATATCCTCGGTTGGTGACACCAGGTAATCAGGAATAAAGTGTAGC
>CAVCRI010000086.1:0-11867 GCA_963604545.1 Lachnospiraceae bacterium
GTGATATAGTTTCATCAGATAGTTCCTCCATTTCTTCTGCTAATGATTTGCATATCTTCGAGTGCATCTTCTAGCGAGAGGGTATGCTCTGCAGGGTAACATTCGTCAAGGAATTCCAGAGCTTTATGTTCCTTTAGGTAATTATAGGACATATTTGCTGGCATTCCATACTTTTGTCCGAATTCGACGATACACATATTTATATATCTTATTTTGTCCATATTCTTGTTCCTCCATAATTAAGTTGTTGTTATTTCTGTTGCAAATTTACGGTATTTCTATGTATTCACCAAATTTTATGCCCTAAAAATTTGGTAATCTCAAAAAATAGCAGTACCTTTGCCCCCGATATTGCATCAAGAGTTGCCCAGTTGTGGCACACCAACCGAGTTTCACATAGAGATAACCACGGTGGTAAAAGGATGCGTAAGTATTAACAACTTAAAATAATTATCTTTATGAAATCAAATGTAAAGAACAATGAGGGTGCTTCGATGGTGTTTGATTGGAGCAAGTTACTGACGTATGAAAAGAAGGCAGACTTCTTTTATGTAAGTCGAATCGTACATGATATGACTTTTGACTGGGCTAAGGACATAGTGTATGGCAAGTATCGAATGGAGTATTATGCTTCGTTCTTTGTCCTTGACAGTGATGAGGAGTTGTTGGCAATCGTGGAGCGTGAGAGTCAATGTCGTGGATGGACTTCTGCTCGTGGTTCTTATGGTTGTGCCCTCAAAGCTGAGTGTAACAGAAGAGGCTTGCCTTGTGATTTTGTTGTGGCGGAGGAAGAGTTTGGAAGAGAAAATAGCTATTTCAAAAATAAAAACTAATGTGTAAATACAAGGATACTGATTTGGGAATCAAGAAGCTTGACTTTAATGTGAAGCGTGGAGCTATGGCTGTTTTCTTGACCGATGGTCGAGAAGTGATAGCGCCAGTTTCCATGTTCCCTGATATAAAGAGTCTTAGCAAGAAGCAGAGGGAAGATTATATGATTATGGATGACCAATACTTCTCCTTTGATGCTTTGAGCAAAATCTATTCAGTAAAGGATATTTTGCGGTACTAATACATATAATAATATGTTGCGTTTTGTCAGATTTTCCCAACACTGTTGGGAAAATCTGATAACTTCTACCCCAAGTGTTATAGTCCTGATTTGCGAAGCATAGCTCTCATTTTGATAACGAATGGGTCTGAGTCTCTGTCTCTTTTTGGTCGAGACAAGAAGGCTTGCTCGTTCGCTTCCATTTCCTCTCTAAAGCGAATGGCATCTTCGCCTTGCAGAGTAGGTATTGCTTTGATAGGGGTTGCCATATTATACTAGGTTTAGTTGTTTTTTAGCCATAGTTGAAACTAAATCTATTAGTTCTTTTGCAGGGTCAACTAGTGGCATTACTTCTGTTGCCATATCCATAATGTGGCGGTCTTCATAGTCGCCAGTCAAACGTAGTGAGAATAGTTGGTTGAAAATCTTACCATATTTCTTGTCTATAATGTTGCTTTTAAGGAAAGCTTTACCAAACATTTGGATAACACCATTATGTGTACTCGCTTCGTATTTGTAGGCAATCAGCAATGCTGATACTGCATAATAAGCAGCATAGTAAAGACGATTGGCAGCTGTTTCTACAAAGCCATTACTGATGGAACCGATTGCTTCATGGTAGGTACGACTTGCTTTTTCAAGTCGGTACTTAACGATTTCGATTCTGTCATTGTCTGATAGTTGACCTTTAATCATATAGCGATACCCTCCCTGCTAACATTATGATTAAACAAAGTGTAGTGGTTCTCTTCCCACTCTTTTTTTGAGAACAGTACAGGGTTGATGATTTCATCTAAATCCCAACCGAGTTCTCTCAATGGATAAGAATATTTGTCGTAGTCTTGCAATGTGACTTTAGGTTTGTCTAGAAGTATCAAGACATCCCAGTCGCTCCCTTCATGCTCCGTGCCTCTGGCACGGGAGCCGAAAAGGATAGCCTTTGCATGAGGGTCTATCTCATGCAATTTGTTGTGCATGGCTGTTATGACATTTTGTTTGTTCATATTTGTCGTATATTGTAATTTATGCCGCAAATTTACGCTTTTTCTATGTAATCACCAAACTTTCATACAAGAAACTTTCTTTATCTCAATTCTTTTTTGTATTTTTGCACTCGATAAGGGATGCCGTGGCTCTGCCACAGCCCCATCATAACAGATGTATAACAATTTAAATTAAGAAAAGAAGAAACAGAAAGAACATAAATTTAGATATATAACATAATAATATACAAGCATTTACTATTATTCGGAGTCTCTTGAAATTTGCCGATTGAAAATTGACTACACATAATGAGTAAGTAGGTGCTCACGCTCATAAGGCGTGAGCTTAACTTATCTATGTGTAGCAGGTTACGGCAAATACCTAAGAGACTGATAAGTAGGGCTTACGCCTTTCTTATACACTCTCGCCAACAAGGTATTTGTTATCTGATATGCCCTAACAGCAAGCCAAGAAGCTTGCCAAGGCATAACAATGATGTGACCTGCTAATCCGATATAGTTTGCTCTAAACCTTATAGCGACGATGAATCAAGAAATCCCTTATTCATCTGCGCAACTCCTGTATTATGCTTGGCAGCTGTCACGCAACAGGGGTGGTGCGGATGATGATAAGCTGACGGGTGTCTTGTCGGAGGCACGTGTCGATTTGAACCCCCATCAGGTGATGGCGGCTCTTTTTGCATTCCAATCTCCTTTCTCCAAGGGCGTTATCCTTGCCGATGAGGTGGGATTGGGTAAAACCATAGAGGCTGGTATTGTTATCAGCCAGTTTTGGGCTGAGCATAAGCGACGTATCCTCATCATTGCTCCTGCCACGCTCCGCCGACAGTGGAGCATGGAACTGGAAGATAAGTTCTTTCTCTCTTCCTTGATTCTTGAAAAGAAAAAAGGTATTTCCCTCGACCATCTCTATGATGGCAAACAAGTTTATATTTGTTCTTACCAGTTTGCTGCTCGTCAGGCAGAACTCTTGTCTCGTACTCGTTGGGATTTGGTAGTCTATGATGAAGCTCATAAGCTACGCAATGTCTATAAGTCAACGCCTTCGATGGCAACTCGCTTGAAGTCAGCCTTTGCCGATTGTCACAAACTTCTCTTGACAGCCACCCCTCTGCAAAACAATATTGAGGAACTTTATGGATTGGTAAGCATTATCGACGACCATTATTTTGGCGACTTGAAGAGTTTCAAGGCGCAATATTGCTATAGCAACAAGAATGATGACATCGCCTTTGGCGACCTTCGCAAGCGATTGAAGCCAATCGTTCACCGTACCCTTCGCAAGCAAGTGACCGAGTATGTGAAATATACCTCTCGCATCCCGATGTCGCAAGAGTATTATCCTGCGATAGAGGAGCAAAAACTGTATAATGAAATCAGTGAATATCTGAGAAGGGAGGATTCGTATGGCTTGCCAAACAGTCAGCGACAACTCATCACTTTGATATTCCGCAAGCTGATGTCGTCTTCCACTTTTGCCATCGGTTCAACCCTCAAGACTTTGATAGATAGGCTGCAAGCAAGAATTGCGCCATACGTGGAGGGTAACAACGAAGAAGATGCCAACCATGATGGCTTCATATCAGAAACCAATGACTTGGGAATGGTGGCAGAGGATATGTTGGGCGATGAATGGGATGAATGGAATGAGGAGTCAGAAACTTCCGAAGCAGAACTCCTTTCGCCCGATGATATTAAAGGCATACAAGATGAAATCAAGGAATTGCAACGCCTATACCATCTTGCCACGAGCATCAGTAGCAACAAGAAAGGTGATTGCTTGCTCTCAGCCCTGCATACTGGTTTCCAAAAGATGGAGCAACTGGGTGCTCATCGCAAAGCCTTGATATTCACAGAGAGTACACGAACCCAAACTTATCTGAAACAACTCTTGGAGGAGAATGGGTATGCTGGAAAGATCGTGCTCTTCAACGGCAGCAACAACGATGAGACTTCTCGCCAAATCTATAAGGAATGGAAGAAGGCGAATGAAGGAACTTCCGCCATTACACCATCCCTTTCTGCCAACAAGCGACAGGCTATCGTGGATTATTTTCGTGAGCATGCGGAAATCATGATAGCTACGGAGGCTGCATCCGAAGGCATCAACCTACAATTCTGTTCGCTCATCATCAACTATGATTTGCCTTGGAATCCGCAACGTGTAGAGCAGCGCATCGGTCGTTGTCATCGTTATGGACAGAAGAATGATGTGGTGGTGTTCAATTTCATCAATAAGGCGAATGCTGCCGATATTCGTGTGTTCCAACTCCTTTCAGAGAAGTTTCATCTCTTTGATGGCGTGTTTGGTTCGAGCGATGAGGTGCTGGGTAGTATCGAGTCGGGAGTGGACTTCGAGAAACGAATGCTCAATATTTATCAGCAGTGTCGCACTCCTGAGGAAATCAATGCAGCCTTCGACCAAATCCAACAGGAGATGGATGAGAATATCCAGGCAACAATGCAAGACACCCGAAAGAAGTTGCTCGAAAACTTTGATGAGGATGTGGTGGGCTTGTTGAAGATACGCCAAGGCAAAGATATGGGCAATCTGAATAAGTTCCACCGTTGGCTATGGACGATAACCATCCAGACATTAGGCACAGATAATGTGGAAGTTGTGGATGCTGACGCCTTGGTCTTTAGGCTCAAGCATAATCCTTACCTAGATGTGAATGCCGAGCTTGGCGTTTATCAGATAACGACAGTTCTGTCGTCCTACATCAATTATCGCTTGTCTCATCCTTTGGCTCAAAAGGTGATAGAAAACTGCAAGGGTAGGGATGCTTCTCTGATGGGAACTTCCCATGCAGAGGCTTATCCTAGTTTGCTCTTCGATTACACCTTATATCATTATAAGGTAGCCGATATTGAGCAATGTCCGCACGAAAGTGGATGGCTACAGGCAAAGTTGCTTTCCTTTGTTTCTGAGGGACAGACGGAGGAGCATATCTTGTTGACGGCTTTATCGGATGATGGTAAGCCGCTCGGACAGGAGTTTGCAGAGAAGCTGCTGAATGTTCCTTCCTCTGAGGCAGAAGAAAAGAGAATGGATGAGGCTTCCGGACAGAAACTATCCGAAGTCTATGACTTGCAACGAGCCAAGTTGACTGCTGATATAGAGGAGCGCAACAAGGCTTTGCTGGATGATGAAATCCAACATATTGAGGCTTGGGCGGAAGACCAACAGCTTACGCTCGAAAAGGAGTTGAAGGACATCAAGGCAAAGATTAATGAAAAGCAGAAACTCCTAAGGCGTTCTGAGAATGTCCAGCAAACCTTGCAACTCGAAAAGGAACTGAATACGCTCACTCGCCTGCAGAAGCGAAAGCGCAGAGAGATATTCGACCTCGAAGATGAAATAGAAGGGAAACGTGATGACATGATTGACAAGGTGAAGGCTTTCATCAAGCAACACATCACAGAGACTCCGCTCTTCCTGGTACATTGGCAATTAAATAAATGAAATCCAAAAAGAAACAAACATAACACTCACTAAGGTAATACAGCAATGACACTATACGAACAAAAGTTTAGAGACGTACTTGCAGAAATCCTGCAACTCGACCAAGCCGAGCTAGACTTCGGCATCTATCGCATTATGAATCAAAAGCGCAAGGACATAGAAGCGTTCTTAAACAATCGCCTTGTGCCTGAGGTAACAACCATCTTAAAGGAGAATGCGTCATCCCATGGGGCTGATATTTCTGCCATGGAGAATGAGGTGTTTTCTCATCTTACCAAGTTCTTTGGTAGATATTATGAGGGTGGCGACTTCGTATCGAAGCGTCGTTACAAGGATGATGCGTATGCCATACCGTATAGTGGAGAGGAAGTGAAGTTGTATTGGGCGAATGCCGACCAATATTACATCAAGACTTCCGAGTATTTCAAGAACTATGCTTTCCTTTTGCCAGAGAGTCGCCGCAAGGTTCACTTTGTGCTCCGAGATGCTGAGACCGAGCAGAACAATAATAAGGCAGCCAACAATATGGAACGTCGTTTCCAACTCTGTGAGGAGAATTTCATAGAGGAGGCAGATGGTGAACTCAACATCTATTTTACATACGAGTTGATGCCGAAGGCAACCAAGCAAGATGCCCTTATCAAGGATGCTGAGGCTAAGCTTTCTCCTGTCATCTCAGAGAGCTTCCTTGACTTTGGGGAATTGGTAACCGTAAAGGCACCAACCAAAGAAAATAAAAATCGCACTTTGCTGATGAAGCATCTGCAAGACTATACGGCGAAGAACAACTTTGATTATTTTATCCATAAAGACCTTGGTGGATTCCTTCGCCGAGAGTTGGACTTCTATATCAAGAACGAAGTGATGTTCTTGGACGATTTGGATGCCCAGCATATCGTGGAGCATTTGGCGCAGGTGAAAGCCATCAAGCAAGTGGGAGAGAAAGTCATCACTTTCCTAGCCCAGCTCGAAGATTTCCAAAAGAAATTGTGGCTCAAGAAGAAATTTGTTGTCGGTTGTGATTACTGTATCACACTCGACCGCATCCCTCATGCCCTTTACCCAGAGATTGTAGCCAATGATGAGCAGCGCAAAGAATGGGTACGCCTCTTTGCCATCGACGAAATCAAGGGTGATATGATGACAGATGGATATAGTGAGCCTTTGACAGAGAAGTTCTTGGAAGATAATCCGTTCCTTGTACTCGACACGAAGTTCTTTAGTGCTGAGTTTAAGCATAAGCTCGTGGAAAGTATGGAGAATGTGGATGAGGAGTGTAATGGATTGCTGATAAAAAGTGATAATTTCCAAGCATTAAATCTATTGTTGAATAAATATCTGAAGTCGATAGATGGCATCTATTCTGATCCTCCATATAATACAGGTTCAGACGGCTTCTTATACAAGGATGGTTACCCTCATAGTTCTTGGTTGTCTATGATAAATGATAGATTGGATTATACCAAGAAAATGACGAAAGATATAGCTCCTACTTTTATAAGCCTAAATTCTAATGAGTTTAATAACTTCGTATCTTCCCAATCTTTAGTAGATACTTGGTTTTCAATTAAAGTTCGTCATGAGGAACGTATATTGAGAAAAGATATAAAATATCAAGATGTAATAGAATACCTTATCCAATTGAATCCTTCATTCAATCCTTCTCGAATAATGGGAAGTTCAGATGATGGGCTGAAAGATTATATCTATGAAGTAAAGCCAATTTCTGAACCTGATGAAATCTTGGAAATAGGCGGCTATAAAATCGAAAAGTTCTCATTAGGACATTATGTAATCAATAAGACTGAGCCAAATGAAAAGTCGTTAAAGAGATATTTAATTCGTGGCTCTTTGATTACCCAAAGTGGTTCTGCTAGCGAGTTCTACGAAGGAAATTTGAGAATCAGAAGAATAGAGGATGGCTTGGGATGTTTGTATAAAGTCATTGGTATGGGAGAACGAGGAGATGGTCTTGGATATAGGTATATTATGCAACCAGAAGCTAATGGCGGTGATAATGGAATTTACTTTCAAGGCATGCCTTTAAAGCATGAAGACAAAGGATTGCCTCGTCCTAACTTGTATGATTTTCAAGCAGATTTCAATAACTGCTCTAATGAGGGTGGAGTCAAATTCCCTGGCGGTAAGAAACCACTAGCTTTTATGGATAAGGTATTTGAGATTTCAGCTTTTGATAAGAATGCTCTTATCATGGATTTCTTTGCAGGTTCGGGCTCAACTATGCATGAAGTCATATTGGGAAACAAGCGAGATGGTGCTAAACGCAAGTATATATTGATGGAAATGGGAGAACATTTTGACTCTAAAACTAAAGTACGTGCTTTACGCTCAATATATTCTTGTGACAAAAACGCTTGGAAAGATGGTAAGCCTGTTTCTCGCAAAGGCATCTCCCAATGTTTCAAGTACATCCGTTTGGAGCAATACGAGGATACGCTGAACAACTTACAGCCAAAGCATCAGCGACTCAACTTCTCTGATGAAGACGGCAAGGGTGCTTTTGCGGAAAGCTATCTCTTGAGCTATATGCTCGATACGGAAACCAAGGGCGACCTCTTCAACTTGGAGTGGTTCGTGCATCCATTCAACATGACCTTGAAGACAACCAAGGACAATGAATTGGTAGATACACCAGTGGATATGGTGGAGACTTTCAACTATCTGATAGGCTTGAATGTAGAGACCCTTCGCTATCCTAAGGATGGCTACTGCGTAGTGGAAGGTACCACCCACATTGGCAATGAACGAACCTTGGTGATTTGGCGAGATTGCGAGAAGGTGAGCAATGAGGCTCTCAATGAATTCTTCTGCAAGCAAGCCTATAGCACAACCGACTCTGAGTTTGACAAGATTTATGTGAATGGCGACAATACCTTGCCTAACATCAAGACAGATGAGGAGCATTGGAAAGTGGTGCTTATCGAAGAAGAGTTTAAAAAGAGAATGTTTGAATAGTTCTTATTATGGCAAAGAAAGTACAGAAGAAAGGAAAACTGCAACAGGCACTGGTCCTGTTCCATTATATATTGAATCTCTTTGGCTGCAAAGACTTGGAGGCTTTATCTCGTGACCTCAAAGACCCGATGTATGAGGGTGTGAACGAGGATGGCGAGTCGAAACTTTATCAAGAGCTGTGTCGTAAACTCTATGCCACAGGTCTGCTCAGCAAGGAACGCTTGTATTATTACGACGAGCATATCGTGCGCTTCACCAACGAAATCAATGAGAAGCGAAGTGAGCCAATCAAGTGGAAGTATTTCCAGTATCTTTCCTTGCTGTTTACGGAGATTTATCTCGACCAGTATTTCACGGATGCCCAAGCCCTTTGCGACAATCTGAACCAGTTCCTGCACAATGATTTCAATCATCGTGCAGAGACTTGGCATGAGTTGCCCGATTTCAAGGTGGAAGACCTGAATAAGTTGGCTTACTGGAACGCCACTGGTTCAGGCAAGACCTTGCTCATGCACATCAATATCAAACAATATCTCTACTATGCCGAGCATCATCGCACCAAGAAACTCAATCGCATCATCGTGCTCACGCCGAATGAGGGATTGAGCCGTCAGCACTATGAGGAGTTGAAGGCATCCAATATGGATGTTTCGCTCTTTAGTAAGCAAGGCATGGGAGGACTCTTCCAAGGTAAGGGCGTGGAAATCATCGACATCAACAAACTTGCCGACAAGGATGGTGACAAGACCGTTGCCGTTGAGGCTTTCGAGGGCAATAACCTGGTGTTGGTGGATGAGGGGCATAAAGGTTCGAGCGGTGATGTCTGGATGGGGTATCGCCAAAAGTTGACCGAGGAAGGCTTTTCCTTCGAATACTCTGCTACCTTCGGTCAAGCCATGTCTGCCAAGAGTAATGCCAAGGACCGCAAGGAAATGTTCAATCAGTATGGCAAGGCAACGCTCTTCGATTATTCCTATCGTTATTTCTATGCCGATGGCTATGGCAAGGACTATCGTATCATGAATATGGACGATTGGAACAACGATGAGTTGCTCAATATGTACCTCACCGCTTACTTGCTCTGTCTCTATGAGCAAATCAAGATATATGGCAGTGATGCACGTATCCATAACATCTTCAATATAGAGAAACCTTTGGGTATCTTTGTGGGTAGCAGTGTGAAGGCGGTGAGCAAAGAAAACAAGAACAATGTATCTGATGTAACGCAGGTTCTCTTGTTCTTGCAAGACTTTGTAAACAATGACGGGAAGGTTTTCACCAATTATATCCGTCGATTGCTTAGCTCGGAAGATGGGCTGAAAACGAAGAATGGCTATTCTGTCTTTGGCAGTTCTTTCCAAGAACTAAAGCATGGATATTTGGTGGAAGAGGATAAGCAGAAGTTTGCCGACAACATCTATGTGGGCATCTTGCAAGAATTGTTCCACTCCAATATCGCAGGTGCCAAGCTCCATATCGACTTGCAAAAGGGCGGTTACGAGGAAATCGGTCTTCGTGTAGGAAATGCCCCTTACTTCGGCGTCATCAATGTGGGCGATGGCAAGGAACTGGTCAAGCTGTTGCAAGACAAGGGTTTTCTTTGCGAAACCAAGGCTTTTGGCACATCCAGCCTTTTGCCACCATCAACTCGCAAGACTCTAGCATCAATATCCTGATAGGTTCCAAGAAGTTTACCGAGGGATGGAGCAGCTGGCGAGTGTCGGCGATGGGATTGATGAACGTGGGCAGAAGTGAAGGCTCGGAGATTATCCAGTTGTTCGGTCGTGGTGTGCGACTGAAAGGATATGCGTATTCCCTGAAGCGCAGCAAGATGCTCGATGCTTGTTATCAGAAAGAGCGGATACCAAGGGGCTTGTCAACCATCGAGACGCTGAATATCTTTGGCGTTCGAGCAGACTATATGGAAGCCTTCAAGGCATACTTGGAGGATGAGGGCTTGCCAACCAACGAGATGGATTATGAGAAAATATCCATCAATACCATCCTTAACTTCGACTTGCAAGCGAAAGGCTTGAAGATGCCAAGGGTGATGGATGGCTATAACTTCAAGAAGAGCTCGGTTGTGGAACCTTCCGACAACACCTTGATGGATAGGGTGAATGTCAAGTTGGACAAGTATCCGAAGGTGGACTTGTTGAGAAGCAAGAATGTGGATACATCCATCGGCGCAGCCATCCATACAGACCATTTGCGTCCAGAACATCTCGACTTGATAGATTGGACGGAAGTTTATTTTGCCTTGCAACGCCAAAAGAGCGAGCGTGGATGGTACAATATGGAAATCAAGATGGAAGACTTGAAATTCTTGATGGCTCATCCTTCGTGGTACGAGCTTGCCATCCCAGAGGCAGACTTATCGTTTACAAATTATGGCAAGAACGTGGCGATGTGGCAAGACATCACCGTCTGTTTGCTTCGTGGCTATATCGACCAAGCCTATAAGAAAGCAAAGGCTAGGGCAGAGCAGAAGCATCTCCGTGAAATGACCGTAACGGAATATAATCTTGCTTATACAAGCCAGTATGAGATTGAGGTGAGGAACGACAAGCAAGAGGTGATAGCACCATTGAAGACGATGCAAGCATTGTTGGAACAGGGAACGCTTCATCAAGACTTCCCTTTGTATGGTACTTGGTTTGAGGCAATAGATTTTGAAAATCATCTCTACAAACCATTGCTCTATTTGGCAGAGCGAGATAGTAACCGCAAGCCTTTGTTCGTGGATGAGGTGACGGGTGAGAAATGGCTCAAGGTATCGCCAGTAGCCTTGAATGAAGGTGAGCGAAACTTCGTAAAGGAGATACGCAAGTATTATGAGGCGCATAGGGATGATGTCTTTGCGGGCAAGGAACTCTATCTGCTTCGCAATGAGAGCAAGAAGGGCATGGGCTTCTTTGAGGCAAACAATTTCTATCCCGACTTTATACTTTGGATATTGGATGGAGAGAAGCAATACCTTACGTTCATCGACCCGAAAGGCATTCGCAACCTGAAAGGTATGAATGACCCGAAGATTCAGCTATTCAAATATCTACAGGCGGAAGTGGCAGCGCAGATTGCTAATCCAAACCTCATCATGACGAGCTTCATCGTTAGCAATACGCCTATGGAACAAGTGGAGTTTTGGGCAAAGGACAAGATAGCAAAAGAGGAGTTTGCGGATAACCACGTGCTGTTTGAGACGGATGCTAACTATGTGGAAGTAATGGTAGAGAAGGTCATAAATAGCTCTACAGGTGTTAAAGAATAGCTTTACAGATGCAAGTGAATAGCTTTTAAGGTACAAAAGCATAGGTTCTCGGGTCGAAAAGCATAGGATTACGAGTGCGAAAGCATATCTTCGTGAGCG
>CAVCRI010000087.1:0-11860 GCA_963604545.1 Lachnospiraceae bacterium
GACGCAAATTGAAAAAGCTAACGCACTGATACTGCAAGAAAAACAGGATGCTTAAATCAAACTTGGGTTAAACTGGGCAATATAATGGATGCTAAAGAATACGGAATCAGTTGGAGTTTGTGAGAAAGCACCAACTTGAAACCAGCAAAACATAAAAAATAAAAATAAAGTCTTCATAAATAGCTTGCCTATAAATATAGAGGGAAACACTCATTATGTTTCCCTCTATTTAGAAATTAACAATCCTCTGCTGTGAAATAATCAATAAAGAAACAAGCATCCTCTACCGATGAATTATCAGGAATACGATGTCTTGTTCCACAATCTGTCATTATATACTGAATCATAGCTGATGCATTCATAGAGAAAACCATCAACACCAAAACTGACAATAAAAACTTCTTCATATTTTTCTTTTTTTAAGTTAGTTATTCTCCTTAATTAGGAAATAATGCCCAAACTACAACAATAAAATTGTACCTTGATACATCTCGCCCTTTCCTAATATGGTTATAATATATTCTCCACTCAATTCTTGAGGAATCTCAAAAGTCATGTTATTTATGTAATAGGTATAGATTTCTCCATCCCCACTTTCTAGCGTGAGTGTATAACCTATTACTTGACTCGGCAAGGTCAGAGTGTGCCCTGCCAAATCAACAACCAAGGGGTGCTTAGGTGCTCTGCTGCCCTTAGGGGTTTTACGACTAGGAGAAACCAAGCTATATGATAAGGTATAAGGCTCGGCTCTAGAATGGATAGGACACAAAAGCAATGCCCCCCCACAAATCATAATAATTAGTAAATGTTTCATGTCTTAACAATTTTGATTATTGTTCAATCTCAAATCTGCCGCAAAAGTACGATTTTGAAACGAAACCAACAAGAAAATTATGAATTTAGAATTTACCTATTTTTTACCATTCACCTGCAACTCTCTATATTTTAATTACTTATTGAATAATTTACCAAAATTTTACCTTACTGACCATTATTTGATTTGTAGGACATATTCATCAAATTCTTTTGGTTTACCAATCTTCCCACATATTTTTTTCAGCATTGTTTTCCTACTTTTTGAAATTGCAGCATCTGATAGACCTAGCAGTCTCGCTATTAAAGATGTAGAGAATCCTAATCTTATCAACAAACAGATTTGGTAATCTTTATCATTGAGTTTATTTTTCAATCTAAGAATGAAGTTGGGTATTGTTTTCTCTATTGTATCAGCCAATTCTTTCCAATCATCCTCACTCATTTTCTTTCTAGGGTGCACCTCTATAAATTTTATCTTCTTATAGATAGAAGAATCCATTAAGGTCAACTCTACAGCAGATATAGAAGGCAATGAGCATTTTTCTTGGATGTCGCTTATTTCTGCTTTTAATTTGTTGATGGTATTTTCTTTCTCTATAATGACTTGAGCTAGTTTGTTGTCATTTTCTGCCACAAGTTTCGCTTTTTCATCTTGCAACTTTTTTAACTTTAGCAAACTATCTTCATATAGCAGCTTAGAAACTGCTATTTTCTTTTTCTTAAGGGCTAGTTGTTTCCTATAAATGTAAGAAAGTAATAAGAGTAATATAATGCTGGCTAAAACTATCATATAGTTCATCTGTGTACTTCTTTTTGCTTTCTGTTCAGCTATTTTTGCCATTTCTTGATTTCTGCCATAGTCATACATGGCTTGCACCTGCTGTAACTGGCTTTTTCTAGCTTCTATCAAATCAGAGTCATTATACTCAGAACTTTGCAAGGCGTACTTCATAGCCAATGCTGGTTGTTTTACCTTTGCATAATATTGAGCTAAGGCTTTAGTTGTTGCAGCTTTAATGCTATATGACTTGCATATTTTTAGGCTCTGCTGTAGATAGTGATAAGCAGAATCCAACTGAGTAGTAAGCATACAATATATCCCTTTCTGGCATAGCATATAAGCCTTAGAATCTTCATATTCAGAGTTTCCCTCATATCCTGTAGAGAAGTATGCCTTAAAAGCTTTCATGGCATTTGCAGTATCTTGCTTTTCTATATAATAATCAGAATTACAGCCTAAGGCAATTGCTGCTGCATAGTTGTTGCCTATTTGTTTGAACATCTTTGCAGCACGCAAGCTTATTGTAATAACAGAATCTTTATCTCCTAAATAAGAATATGCATCTACTCTATTTTGATAGTTTATAATCGCATTTAGAGTATCCTTTGCCAAATAGGCATACTTCTCTGCCTTACCAAAAGCATCCAGCAATTGATAAGGTAGATATTGCTTACTAAAAAGAAACCCCATCTGGCTATATACCCTGTAAAGCGTGCCATAGTCGCAATCAGTAGCAGTGGTATCGGCTTGCTCCGTCGCCTTGTTGTAATACTCCAAAGCCTCAGGAGCTTCATGCATATCCCTGTAAACGCAGCCCAATACATAGTTGGCAAGCATTCGCTCGTTGGCTGAGCCATGGTGATCGTAATAGTCTACGACTTTCTTCATCACGCTATCCGATGTAAATGTGATGTTAGCTTTGTTCATTGCCTTATGATAAAGCAATTCATAGCGCATTTGTTGGCTCTTTGTGAAGTCTGCCAATTGTGGCCTCATTTTGTCCAGCATTTTAATGGCAACTTTTGCAGAGTCGTCATTGCTATCCATGATGCTGTCTGCTTGCTGCATCAAGTTGTTATACTTTTTATTGCCTGTACAAGAAGCCATGACAATAAAAATCAAAATGATATATATAATTATATGTTTCATACTTTTACTATTTCTGGGCACAAAGATAGTAAAAAATATCTTTTAGTGCAAGTTTCCTATAGATAATCTGTTGAAATGGGGTTGCTCAATATTGATTTCAGAATTTTGGCTCTTCTCAAATTTTAGTCCAAAACATTTTTTTTGTTTTTTTGCTTCCACTGCTGCCACTACATATGTTAATCATCTATATATCAGAACATTAAGGTATGGCAGCAAAAGAATATTTGTTGTCATTTGCTGTCATTTGCTTCCACAAATCATTAAAAAGGCAGCTAGAAATGAAGGAAATAGAGAAAAAACATGCACTTAAAAGAAAATTTTTGCATTTTTATAAGCAATAATAAGATGACTTTTGAAGTTCGACCGATACTCCGAAGAAGTCAAGTCGTAACGCAGAACACTTCTGCCATGACGCAGAATAATTCTGCCCTGACTTATGAACACTTCTGCCCAGAGTATCGAGTACTTTTGCCCAGGCTATTGAGGAAAAGTAACCAGATGCTCCGGGCAAAAGTGCCCAAAGCCATGAGTAACTTTGGGCAAAGCGTAGGGCTCTTGCTCAGTGTGTCAATTTTGACCCATTTCAGCACTTTTTATCCTCAAAAGTTGCTGAAACGATGTCGTTAAACACCCATTTCAGCACTTTTTCCCCCTAAAAGTTGCTGGAATCGGTTTGTTTTATTATATTTGCAGCGAAATTAAAACATAAAACTATGAAGGAATTATTGATAGGACGACAAAGAGAGCAGAAGGCTCTCATGAGATACTTAAACTCAGGACGCTCTGAATTCATCGCTATGTATGGACGACGCAGGGTAGGCAAGACATACCTTGTGCGACATCTCATCAAGGACAAGACATGCTTTTATATCACGGGTATGGAAAATGTGGGACAAGAGGAACAGCTGACAAATTTCTATCTCAGCTTGAGCAAGGTCTATGCCAGTGCAGTAAGGAGCAACACGTGGCTGGAGGCCTTCGACCAGTTGGAGAAATATCTGGAGACAATTAATACAGAGACTAAGATTCTATTCTTTGACGAGCTTCCTTGGTTGGCTACAGCCAAGTCTGATTTTGTCAGTGCATTGGAACATTTCTGGAACAGCTGGGCTTCTGCCAGAGAAGACATCAAACTCATTGCATGTGGCAGTGCTGCATCGTGGATGCTTGACAATCTGATAAACAACCATGGCGGACTCCATAACCGCATAACCCACCAAATGCTCATAGAACCATTCTCGCTTGGTGAATGCCGTGAGTATTTCCACAAATACGGTTTCGGATATTCCGACCGAGAAGTGGCAGAATGCTACATGGTCTTTGGAGGAGTACCTTTCTATCTTTCTCTTATGGAAAAAGATGAGAGCGTTACGCAAAACGTAGACAGATTGCTCTTTACCCAAACAGGCGAGCTACGCTCAGAAAAAAATAATCTGTTCCGTTCTCTCTTTAAGCACAGCGAAGATTACATTAGTATCATAGAGGCCTTGTCTTCCAAAGGAAAAGGCTTGACACGCAACGAACTGCTCGAAATAACGAATCTTCACAACAACGCCAGGTTCACAAGTATGCTTAAGGAATTGGAAGAGTGCAGGTTTATCCGTGAGTACCTTCCTTTTGATGGCAAGAAAAGAATGGTAACATATCAATTGGTAGACCCATTTTTACATTTTTGCCATCACATATTGGAGAAATGCAAATACCAAGACGAGAACTTTTGGTCGCACAACATCAACACTCCCCTCTATAATACGTGGAGCGGCTTTGCCTTTGAGATGCTTTGCTTGAATCATATCTCCCAAATAATGGACGCACTGAAAATTAGCGGAGTACAAACTGCCATCTATTCATGGCGAACCCCGAAGACTGCCGAACAAGGCGCACAGATAGATATGGTCATTGACCGAGCAGACCGCTGCGTAAATCTCTGCGAAATGAAGTTCTGCCGAGGAAGATATACGATGACAAAATCTGAAAGGGAAAAAATTGAGCACAGAGTGGATAGCTTTATCAATTATACAGGAACTAAGAGTTCTATCCGTGTCACAATGATTACGTGCGATGGAATACAGAAGAATGCCAACAGCAATATCGTGCAAAATCAAGTCACCTTGAAGGATATGTTTGCATGATAAATCTTCTACCTGTATGGTTGAAAAGATGTGCAATTTTGCCTTTTCTGTAAATTCGTTCCATCTATCAGTAATCTATGTTATATGGAATAAAGAGAAAAGTCGTAACTTTGCAGCCGTAAAAACAATTAAAAGATAAAAAGACTATGTATTTAGAGAATATTAAATCACCTAAGGATGTGAAGGTGCTCACAATGAAGCAGCTTCCAGCACTCGCAAAGGAAATTCGTGACGGTATCCTGAACCGTGACAGCAACATCGGTGGCCACGTGGGCCCTAACCTCGGCATCGTGGAGACAACCATCGCCATGCACTATGTGTTCAACTGCCCTGAGGATAAGTTCGTCTTCGATGTTTCTCACCAGAGTTATCCACACAAGATGTTGACAGGTCGTGCATTCGGTTATTACGACAACAGTCGTTTCCAGGAGATTTCTGGTTACAGCAGCCCAGCCGAGTCACCAGAATACGACCAGTTTGAGTTGGGTCACACCTCCACCTCCATCTCTCTTGCCACAGGTCTTCAGAAGGCTCGCGACATCAAGGGCACCAAGGAGAACATCGTGGTAGTGATAGGTGATGGCTCATTGAGCGGTGGCGAGGCTCTCGAAGGTCTCAACGAGGCTGGCGAGCTGGGCACAGGCATTATCATCGTGGTCAACGACAACGAGATGAGCATCGCCGAGAACCATGGCGGTCTCTACAAGAACCTGCAGTTGCTCCGCGAGACCAACGGCAAGGCAGAGTGCAACCTGTTCCGTGCGATGGGCTTGGACTATAAGTATGTAGCCGACGGCAACGATGTGGAGACCCTCATCAAGACATTCGAGGAGGTAAAGGGCATCGACCACCCTATCGTTGTCCACATCCATACAGAGAAAGGCAAGGGTTATGCACCTGCCGAGGAAAACAAGGAGCAGTGGCACTGGAGCATGCCTTTCGACATCGAGACTGGCAAGCTGAAGAACACGAGCGATGCCGAGGACTACGGCAACCTGACAGCCGAGTTCTTGCTCGCCGAGATGAAAAAAGACAAGCATCTCGTAACCGTAACCTCTGGTACCCCTACCGTGGCAGGCTTCTTCAAGGCTCGCCGTGAGGAGGCTGGCGCACAGCACGTAGACGTAGGCATCGCCGAGGAGCAGGCTGTGGCAATGATTTCGGGTATGGCAAAGGGTGGCATCCGTCCTGTATATAATGTATACAGCACCTTCATCCAGCGCACCTACGACCAGATAGCGCAAGACCTCTGCATCAACGGCAACCCTGCGCTCATCAATGTCTTCCTTGGCTCTATGTATGGATTGAACGACATCACCCACATCGGTTTCTACGACATCCCGATGCTCAGCAACATTCCTAACCTCGTATACCTCGCCCCTACTTGCTGGGAGGAGTACAAGGCGATGATGGCTTGGGGCATCAAGCAGACCGAGCATCCTGTGGCTATCCGTGTGCCAGGTGGCGCAGTAACCCACAGCGATGAGAAGTTCGACGAGGATTACAGCCAGTTGAACCGCTTCAAGATGACTCATAAGGGCAGCAAGGTAGCCATCGTAGCCCTGGGAGCCTTCTATGGTCTCGGCAAGCAGGTGGCAGCCATGCTCAAGGAGCAGAAGGGCATCGATGCCACCCTCATCAACCCTCGCTACATCACAGGTCTCGACGAGGAGATGCTCGAAGGCTTGAAGGCAGACCACGAGAAGGTTATCACCCTTGAGGATGGTGCCTTGGAAGGTGGATTTGGCGAGAAGATTGCTCGCTTCTACGGCGATAGCGACATGAAGACCCTCTGCTTCGGCATCAAGAAGGGTCTCTACGACCGCTACGACTATCAGAAGATGGCTCTCGACAACGAGTTGACTCCAGAGCAAATCGTGGCTAGAGTCTAAGAATAAAGAATAAAATCTAGAATTAAGATAGAGTCTAGAATTTGTAATACTTCATATTTCCATGTTAAAGCGGTGCTCCCTGCAAAATTGCAGGAAAGCACCGCTTTCTTATTCACTAATTCTTTTCTCACATTTTTTCTTAAGTTTTCCTTTCCGCATCTTACTTTGCCTTGATGACAAAGCGGAACTCTCGGTCTTGGTAGTGCATGCGATATTTTTCCATTGGCTTGGACATCCAGGTATCGACACATCCAAGTCCATACTGTCGCTGCTGGATATGCAACTGTACGAAATCCCGATCCACCAAGTCGCCACTATGCTGTCCCCAGGCATGTTCCTTCTCGATGCCTGCGTCCAGGTCTTCCACTGGATAGCCGATGGCAGAGATGATGGCTCTCAGGCTCAGTTGGTCAATATTCTTGAAGAAATTCTCGTTGTAAACCTTGAAGGTTCCTTCCTTGGCATCAAAATCCTTGACCCACGCATTCTGGAGCTGGTACTGCACCTCGTAGGCATGAGGGTTCAGGCGACGGTCTGGGGCAAGGATGCCATTGCAGTTGAAGTTATAGTCGCTGGCAGGATAGCGACCGTAGTCGCCACCATAGGTAAAGATTTCCTTGCCCGTGACAGGGCTCTTGTCGCGGAGTCCCTGGTCAACGAAATCCCAGATATAACCACCCTGATACTTCGGATACTTGCGTATCAAGTCCCAGTATTCCTTGAAACCACCCATCGAGTTGCCCATGGCATGGGCATACTCACACTGGATGTATGGCTTGGTGCCATCGCTCAGGCAATACTTCTCGCTCTCATCCCAGTCGATGTACATCGGGCAGTAGATGTCGGTCTTGCTGTCGTAGCCACCACGCTCATACTGTACGGGACGGGTCTTGTCGTATGCCTTCACCCAGTCGTATGCCTTCTCGAAGTTGATGCCGTAGCCCGACTCGTTGCCCAGGCTCCAGACGATGATGGAAGGATGGTTGACGAAACTCTTCACGTTGCCCTCGTTGCGCTCGATATGCACCTGGAGATATTCCGGGAACTTGGAGAGCGACTTTTCACCATAGCCCATGCCATGGCTCTCCAGATTGGCCTCTGCCGTAAGGTAGATGCCATACTCGTCGCAAAGGTCATACCAGCGAGGGTCGTCAGGATAGTGACAAGTTCTCACAGCGTTGATATTGAGCTGCTTCATAATCTTCGGTGAGATGGAAGTGCAAGGTGTTGATCTTGAACATAGCCATGATGTCCAACTGCTTCTTCACGTTCTCCACCGTGATGAAATGGCGGCATGGGTCGAGATGGAAACCACGATAGCCAAATCGCGGCGCATCCTCGATGTCGCAACACTGCGCCACCCACTTCACGCCTTTCTCCTGGGTAGGACTCTCCACCTCGGCAGGCAAGAGCTGCAAGAAACTCTGCATGCCATAGAAGGCACCCTTGCCCGTCTTCGCCTTGATGACGACTCCCTTGGCTGTGACGCTCAAGTGGTAACCCTCCTCTGCCATCTTCAGGGATGGGGTAATCTGGATGCTGATGTCCCCCTTCTTCGAGTGGGTGGAAACTTGGTATCCTGTAGATGCCTTGAGCTTGTCGGCCAAGTACTGTGCGATGGCTTGCCCCTCTGTGGTATTATAGGAGATCAGGTCTTGGGATAGATGCCAGCATTAGAGCGGCTTGTACTCCACGAAAGCCTCCATAGCCTCATAGCAAGCCAGACCTAGGTTGTCGTAGAGTTTCGCCGTGCCACGGTTTCTGTCCTCGGCACGTTGCCAGAACAGTCGCTCGTCGTTGCCCAGGAAAGGAGCACTCTCCATCTGCGACTGATGCTTAAGGATGGAATTGCGCTTTGCCCTCAGTTCCTCCGGACTCAGTGGCACGCACATCTCGATGTTCTCAATCTCCCACTCTGCCCAAGCACCACGATACATCCAGATGCGGCAGTCCTTGAGCCATTCTGCACCAGCTTCCTTCTCCAGGTCGATGGCGGCGAGCACGGCATCGGTGCATTTCTTGTGGGTGCCATGAGGGTCGGCAAGGTCGCCAGCCACATATATCTGATGTGGCTTCACCTCCTGCAAGAGATGGCGAACGATCTCTACATCCTTCTCTGTCATCGGCAGTTTCTCAATCTTGCCACTCTCATAGAACGGCAAATCTAGGAAGTGTACGTGGTCGAGCGGTATCTGGTTGTAGGTGCAAGCGGTGCGTGCCTCGCCACGGCGAATCAACCCCTTGATGGTTAGCACATCACGGGTATCAAAGTCACTCTCCTTCTTGTTGGCGAAGAACTTCTTGATTTCCTTATACTTATTGGAGATGACACTATCCTTGGAGTCGCCAAATATCTGGTTGAAACCATTGATGAAGTGCATGAATCTCGTCACTTCCTCGTCTCCCACGGCGATATTGCCCGAGGTCTCGTAGGCAATATGCAGGTCGTGGTGCTGCTGCACCAGTCGGCGGATGGTGCCTCCCATGGAGATGACATCATCGTCGGGATGAGGTGAGAACACGATGACTCGCTTAGGGTATGGAGTGGCACGTTCCGGGCGATATGTGTCGTCGGCATTAGGCTTGCCACCTGGCCATCCCGTGATGGTATGTTGCAAGTCGTTGAATATCTTGATGTTGGCATTGTAGGCTGAGCCATAGAGAGCCAGTAGTTCGCTCAGTCCATTCTCGTTGTAGTCTTTGTTGGTGAGTTTCAGGATAGGCTTGTGTATCTTCTGGCAGAGCCAAACCAGGGCAGAGCGTACCAGCTTGTCTGTCCATCGGCAAGAGGTGACAAGCCAAGGATGCTCTATGCGGGTCAGGTGGGCGGCGGCACTCAGGTCGAGCACCACGTTGGCGTTAGGATGGGTCTGGAGGAAAGTTGCAGGCAGGGCATCGGTGATGCTACCTTCCACCACCTGCTGCATGATCTCAGATTTCTCCTCGCCCCATGCCGTCAGATAGATGTTCTTGGCAGAGAGCAAGGTGGCGATGCCCATGGTCAACGAACAAGGCGGTACGGTCTCCTTGGTCTTTCCGCTGTTCTCCATTTCTTCCCTGGATGTGTTGCCTATCAAGATGAGACGAGTTACCGACTGGATGCCGGAACCTGGCTCATTGGCTGCAATATTTCCCATTCGTCCGATGCCGATGAGGGCCATGTCCAGGCCACCGAATGTCTTGATGCGCTGCTCGTAGAGTCGGCAGCAATCCTGCACGGCATCTTGGGCCACGAAACCATCAAGAGAAAATATGTTCTGTTCGGCTATGTCCACATGGTCGAGAAAACGTTCCTTCAATTGGTTGATGCAGCGGATGGAGCTGTCCTTCAGCAAAGGATAGTATTCGTAGGCATTGAAGGCCACCACATTACGGAAGCTGAGCTTTTTCTCCTCATATCGCTTGACCAACTCCTCGTAAACAGGGGTCAGTGACAAGCCTGTGCCCAGTGCCATCACATAAAACTTGCCCTCATGCTGGGCTGCCTTGATGCCTGCCTCTATGCCATCGGCTACATGGATGGCCCCTTCGCTCACTGAGGCGAAGATGTCGGTATGTATCTTCTCCATACGGGAGATTTCTGAATATTCTACGGTCGTCTTAGGCTTGTAGAACTCTACGGGTACTTTGTTGAGTACGATCTGTGAACTAAGATTGAGTCTCATATTTGACATACTATTTTTGTTGATGTAAATCTATGTTGTTAAATGTCCTGCGTTGTTAAATGTCCTGCGAAGAATTTATATTTCCCAAGCGATGGCGGATGCACCGAGGATGGCAGCCTTGGCATCATTGGTGATGACGACAGGGATGCCTAGCTTCTCCTGAAACAGAGAGGTCAAAGGCACGATGCCCTTAGCCCAAGGCAAATTGGCGGCATGCTCGATAGTGCCCTTGTAATAGTTGCCGCAGGGCGCACCGATGCCCATGGCTCGAATCTTCTCCATGCCTCCCACTTGCTCCACAATTTGAGACACCGCCTTCACCGACTCCTCCACATAGGTCTCAACCTCCAGGAAAGCCTGAGTCTTGATAGATGTGGTGGCCAAGACCTCCCCCCCCCTTCTATCCACGATGCCGAATACGGAATTGGTTCCACCCAAATCCAAGCCGATAACTAAAGACTTTACATCATGTTCCATATCTCTTATCATTATTAGGTTAGTAACAGAAGATACGCAAAAGATAATTTTTGTTGCCATCTTTATAATATCTTTTATTTACTACAGTATTGTAACTAAAATATTTTACTTTATAAGGTTTATAATCTGTTGTTGTGGCGGCAAAGATAATCATTTATCATGAAACGACCAAATTATTTTACCAATGAATTCCACAAATGTTATAATAAGATGTAGGTAAACGGACAAGACACTAAGTTTATAGCCCAATTATGATGGCTTTTTGGAGAAAAAGTAGTAACTTTGCACCCTGAAAAGAAAAATTGCATTCATGAATACAAAGATAAACGAATTTGAGGTGATGGCGCCTGTGGGATCTCGCGAATCTCTGGCGGCTGCCATCCAGGCTGGGGCAGACTCTGTCTACTTCGGCATTGGCAAGTTGAACATGCGTTCTCACTCTGCCAACCATTTTACCATCGACGACCTTCGTGAGATTGCCGCCACCTGCAATGAGCATGGCATCAAGACTTATCTCACGGTCAATACTGTCATCTACGACGACGACATCCCTACGATGAAGGAGATTATCGATGCTGCCAAGGAGGCGGGCATCTCTGCCGTCATCGCCAGCGATGTGGCTGTGATGAGCTATTGTAATGAGGTAGGGGAGGAAGTTCACTTGTCCACACAGTTAAATATCTCTAACACAGAGGCATTGAAATTTTATGCACGTTTTGCCGATGTGTCTGTACTGGCACGTGAATTGAATATGGACCAGGTGAAGCATATCCATGAGCAAATCGAGAAGCAGAACATCTGTGGACCAATGGGCAAGCAGATTCGCATCGAGATGTTCTGTCATGGTGCCTTGTGCATGGCTGTGTCTGGCAAGTGCTACATGAGCCTCGCCAATGCCAATCGCTCTGCCAACCGTGGCGAGTGTGTGCAGATTTGCCGTCGTAGCTA
>CAVCRI010000088.1:0-11824 GCA_963604545.1 Lachnospiraceae bacterium
CACGCATTTCCATGCCAGCCTGCTTGACAAGTTGAAGGCACTTTTCCACACACTTGTCCTCACGTTCTGCCGTCTTATGGGCCTTAATCTCCAAAATCAACTGGAGATTGCCCATCTTCTTGCCAGCAGCCAAATACTGCTTGAGTGTAGGGAGCGTCTCGCCATTCGCCAACTTCATGTCCTTGATGTCGGCATACTTGGCATCCTCTATGATAGTGCCATGGATGTCATCATCATGATTTACCACGATTTCGCCATCAGTGGTGATATGTACATCAAACTCACTGCCGAAAGCACCCGCGTCATAGGCATGTTGCATAGAAGCCACTGAATTCTGGGCTGCATCAGGACTGTTCCAATAACCACGGTGAGCTATAATCTTCACTTGTGCCATCATCGGACTGCACAGCATGAGCAGTCCACAAATCATCGTATTTAATTTCTTCATTTTTTCTTCTTTATAATTATTTTCGCTATAATTACCTACCTTATCACATTACGTTAGAACTTATATCTTGCTCCAATCTGGAACTGGTAAGGATTTCCGTTTCCAGAAGCAACACCGGCATTGGTGTTGACTGCATACTTATACTGCTTCTTTTCCTGATCGAAGCCGGTGATGTAGTACAAAGGAACGCTAGACAAGTTGCGACCTACACCCCAATCCTTATTGAGTGCATTTGCTACATTGAACAAGTCGAAGGACACATCGATGGCATGAGTCTTATAGAGCTTGAAACTCTTCTCCAAGTGCAAGTCGAAGGTGCCATAGAAGCCATTGCAGCCACCATTGCGCTCTGCCATCTTGCCATAGTGTTCACGCAGATACTTTTTGAATCCACCCTGCACGTTAGGATTGTTCATCAAGTCCTCCATGCCTTTGCGTATGTTGGCATCGGTATTTGGGTCGTTAGGGTCGAAGATGAAAGCCAAGTCGTTGGTTGCCACGAAGTCACCGTTCACGTTACCACCTACGATAGCAGAGTAGCGAGTGCCACCGATACCCGAGAAGCGGAGACCTGCGGTGATGCCCCAGAATGTAGGAGCTGTACCATAGACTACCAACTTGTGGCGGAACTGGTTGTTGGAGTAAGCCAACTGGCTCATGTCACGAGGGTCATCCTTCACCATCTTCACCAAGGTAGAAGTATTAGCTACATCTCCATTGTAGGTATTGTTATCCTTCACACTATTCCAGGTATAACTGAAAGAGAGGAATCCATCCTTATAGTATCTCCAGGTACCATCCACCACGAAGGCAAACTGATTAACCTTGCCAATGGTGTTCAGCTCCAACACTCGACCTATCTCCTTGGTCTTTCGACCTTCCAACCAGTTGGTGTTACCCTTAGCATCTATGGTGTTGGCTGGAACATAGACTCCACGACCACCCTCATTCTCCAAGCGGAAGTATGGTTCATCCACCATATTCTTGTCGATATAGAGATAGTTGTGACGAGCCAAGGTCATGTAGCCGGCTACGCCCATCTTGAAACGATCGCTGAAATAATGGGTGTAAGACAAGTTTGCTTTATAGATAGTTGGCACCTTAGAACCAGACTTATTGCAGTTAATAGTAACCAATTTCTCCACATTAGGATTGTTCAATAAGTCTGCACCAGGAGCAGAGGCAGGGTTCTGGCGATAGCCAGGGAAGTTAGGGGTTGGAATCAAACTTGCATCTTGAGTATCAATGGTAACAATACGGCTTCCATCAAACACCTGGCTATTGACGGTAGCATAGTTATTGATGTCGGAAGCGAAGATACCTCCACCCAACTTCAATATATCGGTATGCTTGTTGTTGATATCCCACAGCAACTGCAATCGAGGTTGAATCAAGAACAAACCTATGCCCTTGTCGGTGCGAACACCGAGCAATCGGTCTGCCGGCTCATAATAGTTGCCATGGTCGAGATAAGAAGCATTGTCGATACGCACGCCAGCAGTTACATCAAAACCATCAAAGAGTTGGGTGTGCATCTGTCCATAGATGCCAGCATTGACGATGCGCTGGTTAACCTTTTGGTTGTCCTCGCCATCTACCATATATACATCTCGGGCATAGCGATAAGGAGTCATATTATTGAAACTATCCAAGCCCTTGAAGTAGAAGCGACCATTGGTCTCACTGCCATAAAGTGAAGACAGGTGGGAATACATCAGGTCGAGACCTACGGTGTAGGTAATCTTTCCCGCATTGATATACATGTTATCCACAAACTAAGCGTTGGTAACCACCTTAAACTCACGCACAGCCTCCATGGTCATGGCGTATGGACTTCCCTTGCGAGTGTTGGCTGCACCACCAGAGATAGGATTCTTGGAAGACATACCATCGATGTTGAATCCGGTAGAAGAAGCCAGCTGACCGCTAAGGTTCATTCCATTGCTCAATGGAGAAAGGTCAATGAGTGAAGTGAAATTACGACCATTCACTGGCATCTTCTGTATATCCTGTGCAGAGATGGTGGTTGAAGCGCCCTCATTATCCACATTCTTCTTCAAGGAGTTGGCAACGACCTCGATGGCCTTCAGCTCGTGCGATTCTTCCGACATGGTGAAGTTGACACGCAGCATATCTCCCTGGTTCAGAGAATAACCAGTTTTCTTCTGGTCGCCAAAGCCGATATACTTGGCAGTAATAGTATAAGGAGTACCCAGAGGTATCTCACGGATTGTATAAGTTCCATCCATTCCTGTAGTTGCAGAAACGCTGAAACCCGTAGACTCATTCTTAACTGTTACCATGGCACCTATCACGGGCTCATTGGTGTTATCCACAATCTTTCCTGTCACAGTGGCACGAGTGCTCTGTGCATAAAGGCACGTAGTGCCACATGCCATCACAGCCAGTGTGGTGGAAAAACATTTTAATTCCATAAAGTCATCATCAATTAGTTATTACTAGGAGCCTATCCCCAAGCGGGATAGGCCTGTCTCTAGCGTATTGGATTTATTTATCAAGTGTCTGTTCCACCAGGTCCAGCATCTTGGCAGTGCTCTTTTTGCTTGACTTGAGCATCTGGTCTTCTGTCTGTGGATTGATGGAAGTAAAATAGTTGGAACCATGAGCCAACTTCTTCTTGTTGGCATCATAGAGCGAATAGTTTACATAATGGAAAATGGTCTTGAATGGCTGCTCCTGATACTTGAGATAGTGAGCATCGAGAAGCAGGAGATAGTCGGCGCCCGCATCAGCCAACAAGTTCTTCAGTTCCCCTGCGTTGACGAAAGCCAAGTCGGAAGACTTATTCTCGTTCTCGCCTACGGTTCTCACGTTCTCCAGCAACTTGCCTGCCTTAGCCTGCTGGTTACCATCCACAAAGTAATAAGGAGACTTGGCCTTCTTGGCGATGGCACTCAGGTTGTCTTCTATCACCTTATTATATATATAGCAAACGCTATCTTCCTTGATATTGGTATTTTCAGCCAACATATCCGTTACGAAATAATTAGACGTAACATTATCCATGGCGCTAAGCACCAACACACGATGGGCTTTCACCTCTTCATTGACGGCATTGCCCTCTGTTTCTGGAGTTCCGGCCAAAACTGAAGCACAAAGCATGGTAGCCAGTGCCAAAACATACAATCTTACATTAAATACCTTCATATCAGTTCTATTTATTTTATCTGGTGCAAAGGTACGGGTATTAGATTACAACGGCGGTTCAACATTTATACTATTGTATTACTTTGATGTTGCTAAAGTGTTTCCAAAGCTTATTGTCTTCAGAAACACCCCTAAACATATAACTATTTCTTGATAAAGCCACGAATCACAAACCAAGCATGAACCAAGAACGTGGTAACGATGCCATAATGGCTGCGCATCACTTGGAAGCGCTCCCTGAGCGAAGCCTTGTGGTTCTGGATGCTCATGCCACCGTCCAGATAGTTGGTGATGACGGCATGCACATTGCGCAATGGCAGATGCCGTCTCTCTGCTTCCTTCATGATACGGATGCACCAGTCTACATCAGCCGAATAGCGATAGCCTAGATTGTAATGCACTTGCTTAGCTATGTCGGTACGGGCATAGAATGACTGATGGCACACCAACATACCCCACTTGAAGGAACGCCAGCTTAACTTCTTTGGGGGTGTCAATCGGCGATGACGCAAGAAATGTCCTTCATCGTTTACGATGTCTGTGTCGCCATAGAGCACACCCGGCAAAGCCTCACCTTCACCGACACAACCTTCCACATATTCCAAGGTGTCGGGAGAAGGAAACACATCGCCAGCATTCAGGAAGATGATATAGTCGCCCGTGGCACGGTCGATGCCCTTGTTCATGGCATCATAGAGTCCCTTGTCGGGTTCTGAACTAATCATGATGTCGTGGGCATTCTCTCCCACGTCCGACTTATGCTTGTAGGCTCTAGCCATGGCAAGCGTCTTGTCTTTCGACCCCCCATCGATGATGAGATGCTCGATGTTGCAGTAGCTCTGCTTCAATACACTATCCAGGGTGCGCTGCAACACCGGAGCAGCGTTATAAGTACAAGTTATGACTGTGAACTTAATCATATACGATAATTTTTGAAGGCCATAGCCTGATTATACACTTCTATATACTTTAGTGCCACGGCATGTTGGGAATAACAGTGCATCACTTTCTGTAAACATGCCTTCTCCAGTGCCTGCGCATCAGCTTCTGCTAAGGTCCAGTAGATACCTACAGCCAAATCCTTGGCATCGCGATAGTTGGCAACATACCCAGTCTTCTTATGGTCTATCATCTCAGGAATGCCACCCACCTTGAATCCTACGCTAGGCACACCACAAGCCATCGCCTCCATGATGGTATTAGGAAGGTTCTCCGAGAGAGAAGGAAGCACAAATACATCGGAAGCATTGTAGATGTCTACGATTTGGTTGTCATCGCTCACATAGCCAAGAGGTATGGTTTGAAATGGGAACTTATCCTCCAGTTCTTCACTATGACCTCCCAGGATTGCCACGCAAGTGGTCTCTTTCATCTCAGGATGCTCTTCGGCCAAACGCTGGCAAGCCTCTATCAGATAGTCCATTCCCTTATATGGATTGGTTGCACGCTGGGCAATGAACAGAATGATGCGCTTGTCGGCAGGCAACATGGTGTGAAGTCGAGCCTCCTGTTTGTCTCTCTGGCAATATACATGGGTATCTATCGGGTTGGGAATGGTCTCTATGCGATGCCCCGCCAACAATCCACTCAACTTAGCCTCACTTGCCAACCATTTGCTACAAGTAACAAACGACAGACTTCCGCTGCCATAGACTTTCTGCTTACGTTTCCAAATCTTGCTCGACAAATCATTTTTGCCTCCATTACCAGGCAGATACTTGCAGTTGCCACAACCTGTATTATAATGATGGCACCCCAAGGTGAGATGGCAGATGGAAGAGGCAGGCCAAATGTCGTGCATTGTCCATATCACGGGCTTGCCACTATTGATGATTTTCTTGATTCCCTTTAACGAAAGCATACCTTGGTTTATCCAATGCAGGTGGATGACATCCGCTTCCTTAAACTCTGGTAACGTAGTGATGTCTGTTCCGGCATTGGCTATATCGAGAGTAAAGAGATTTTTCTTGGAGAAATGAAGATGCCAAAAGATACACCAACGCTCCCAAAGGAAGTTCCATTGTGTCTTGAGCGAATGGGACAATCCCACAACCGTGATGTCGTCGGACACTTTGTCGCACACCAACATCTTCGCCTTAACACCATTGTTGTTAAGGGCATCCACCAGACGGTTGGCGGCCACGGCAGCGCCACCCGCTTTCTCACTTGTATTAACTATGAGTACTCTCATTGCTTATCCTCTTTTTATTTTATTCTGTGCAGCTTATTTTTTGCAAAGGTAATGAAAAAATCCCTTAGCACAAAATAAATAACATAAAAAAACATGCCACAACTCTCAACGAGCTGTGGCATGCAATATGTTTAACTTTAAAAATTTCTAATCAAAGATAGTCTCACGACCTTCTTTGTTATCTGTTAAACAATCTACCTTAAAACCTAATAACTAAAAACCTAAATCTATTACTACTAACCTAAACAATCTATTAACCTTTTGACATGTGCAAAGGTACGACTATTTTCGCATTCCGCCAAACATTTCATCAAGAAAATGCTTGTTTTTGATGAATTTTTGATTTATATCAAGGGAATGTGCTTACAAGTAACAGATATTAACACTCTCTTAACCGTCGTTAAGATTTTATGATGAGTACCGTGGCATAAGCAGAGATACCCTCCATACGGCCAGTGAAACCTAATTTCTCGGTTGTAGTGGCCTTAATGGAAATCTTGTCTTCATCTACGCCCATCACTCCTGCCAAGCATCGCTTCATGGCTGGCACATGCGGATTGAGCTTCGGACGCTCCGCACAGATAGTAGCATCGATATTACCCAACCCATATCCCTTGGTGGCAATCAAGTCCATCGTCTTCTTGAGCAAAATCTTGGAATCTACATCCAAGGTTTCCGCAGCGGTATCAGGAAAGTGATAACCGATGTCACGCATGTTGGCTGCACCTAGCAACGCATCGCAGATGGCATGTATCAGCACATCTGCATCACTGTGCCCAAGCAATCCCAACTCATAGTCTATCTTGATTCCTCCCAGCCACAAGTCGCGGTTCTCCACCAACTTGTGGACATCATATCCAAATCCTACTCTTATATCCATAATCTTAGTTTGTTATTATACGTTTATTACATGCATTACTTATCTTCTCTTAAACATATCCTTCAGTCCATCCATATCAAACGACAAGGTGAAACGCAAGGTTTGGTCCAGCGGATTACTCTTGGCGGTGGCCACGACATAGGCTGCATCAAGCGAGAACACATTCATCTTAAAGCCTGCACCCACTGTGAAATACTTTCTGTTGCCCTTGTTCTCACTCTCATGATGATAACCGGCACGAAGCGCAAACTTGTCATTATACACATACTCGGCACCCACTCCATAGTTGATTTCCTGTAACTCTTCCTTGAAACCTCCAGGAGCGTCATGGAAGCTCTTGAAGATGCCACTGATGCCTGAGATGTCATCATACTCACGATGCACACGGTCCTGATACTCCGAGTTATCCTCCCCTTCATTCTGCTTAGGTACGGTTGGCACGAGATACTTGTTGGCATCAGCCGCGATGGTAATGCGGTTATACTCGTCGATAGGAATCATCAGCGAAGCTCCCAAGCGCATGTTGGTTGGCAGGAACTTTCCGTAATCCTCACCACTGAAGGTTATCTTGCTACCGATGTTGGATATATCCAAGCCGATGCCCAGCTGGCACTCACGCTGCCCAATGACGACATAGTTCTGATAATAGGCAGCGATGTCGGCAGCGAAGGCCGATGCCGGAGAGTTGTCCTCTGTATAGTTGAAGCGCAAGTCGGAATAAATCCATCGAATGGCAGCAGCCAAGGAGAACTTCTCGCTCAACATCAAGGAGTAAGCCACATCCAGCGACATCTCGTAAGGATTGATGGTCATCGCATTGGCGTTTTCGTCAGGATTGTCCGTATAAACCTCACCCATATTGAAATATCGCAAGGAGGCAGAAACCGCACTATAATCACCTATGCGATAATAGCCCGAGAGATAAGCCAAGTTCATATCGTCGACCAGGGAGCGTAACCATGGGGTAAAGTTCAATGCCACACCAGCCCGTGAAATATTGAATGGGTATTTCGCTGGATTCCAATACTGAGAGTTTACATCAGGATCGGTAGCGGCCCCCACATCACCCAGACCACCACCACGGGCATCCGGGGCTATCGTTTGCGAGATGACGGAATATTCCACAGGATTGAAGAGACTCTCCTTGGCGTCATCGTCTGCATATACCTCTAATGCCAGCAGCGACAAGATGCTTGCCATAAATATCTTGACTGTATTGTTCATTATTCTTGTTTTTATTTTAACTTCTTTTCTTTTAAACGGATAGTCTTGAAAATTATTGTTTTTGCCATTGGCTATTTCACCACGATAAGTTTCTTTACCTTCGATGTATAGCTACTACCATCTGACGCTACCTTTACCCGATATAAGTAGACACCCGTATTTAATGGGCGACCACCATCTATCGTCAAGTCCCACTTGATCGTATAGGTATCAGAAGCTGGCACTCCATTCTCGGCATGTCGCCATAACAACCTGCCTGAGGTATCGAAAAGTTCTATGAGCACATCCAAGTCACACTCCGTTCTATCGTGGGAGATAATGAAGGTGGTAGACTCTCTTGCAGGGTTCTCGGTCACGCCGATGTCGAAGAGAGAAGGACGAAGGCCTCTCACCACATTGAAGTTGAGGGTGGTGGTGGAACTATTGTTTTGGATGTCCCACGCCCTGAAGGTGAGCTGGTGCTTGCCCGGCGACAACTCTGGTATGCTGTAATAAGTGGAGCCACTGGTATAGGTGCTAAAGTCATAGCTGAAGTTGTCGTTCAGATTATAGGTCTGCGACATTTCTCCGTCAATCACCAATTGCAAGTCGTGGCCGATGCCACTACCAGCTGCATTGATTCCATCCTTGTCGGAAATCTTTGCCACAAAGAATGGCGTAGTATTCACATCGCCGCCATCCACAAACGATGGGGAGTTGAGATAGCAGTAGATGGAAGGACCGATAGAGTCGTTGGGAGCCTCAGTACTTCCTCCTACCGTAAAGTGTTCGCTGGCACCATGAGCCAACAAGTCCTTGCCTTCATTGAAGGCATGGAGATTGACCAACCCGGTGGCATCCGAATAGTTGATATCCTTAGGCAAGGCGAAAGTTAGGACAAACTTGCCATCCTTAATACTATCAGAGCCTAGATAGAGCGTCTTGGTACGATCATAGAATTGAAAAGCTGTATCTGCGCCATCGGTAGAACGGTCATTTAATCGACAGGTCAACAACTCCTTGGAGTCACGCACCGTAGCTGTCACCACACCCTTGTAATCGGGCTGCCCATCCACATGCCCTACCATCTTGGCTATCGAACCTGCCCTCAAAGTAGGCAACGTATCAGCCCGTTCACAAGAGATACCATTGATAGAGTCTACAACCACCTGCAAAACAGGCAGGTTGAGAGCCAGAGCAGGGTCACCAAGCAAGGCATACTGAAGATGATTCTCCGTCCGGTCCTTCTCTCCGTCCACGACAGCTCCCAACATCACATCATTCTGTGCGAGTCGGTGAGCCTCTCCGATAGGCATCGGCTTGCCATCCTTCAAACTTAACACTCTCCTCAAGAACGCTCGGTTGATATATTTGTTTTGCTGTGCATACACAGTACGGGTTGTTCCATAAAATGCCACTGCCCCACCATTGGCATTCAACAGGGCAGCCTCGCCGATGGTTGATGTCATACCATCATAAGGCATGATGTCACAAGAGGCAGTTACCCACAATGGAAGGTTTGTATTTCTGAAAGTCTCAAAGTCGTTGATTTTCAAGACAGCCTCGTGAGACATTTGCGTTTGGCTTCCATGCCCGACATAGTCCATCACAAGGGCACCCGCATTTTGCTGTTGCTTGACAATCCTGCTTACCTCCGGATAGGTATTTCCTGTGGATGAGGTCTCACGAGTATAGGCATCCCACATCACTTTCTTGACCAGATAGGCAGGATAAAGTTGGGAGATGTATTCCGCCACCTCATTGCAGTCTTTCATGTGCAAGTTGTTGTTGCCGTCATCTCCCATAAACATGAGTGTGTTCTGCCAGGCACCGGCATTGGCATTGGTGGCATAACTGATGGTCTTGTCTACCATGACCTTGGCTTCCTCTGGAGTTTTCACTGGGAATCGCCCCACAGCCACATCTTGCAGTTCCGTCCTAGGGTCACCGCCTTTTCCCTCACCTATGATGCCTAGCCAACTGTCACTTACGAAGCAAGTCACCTCGCTAAACGACTCTTCGCTCTCATAGCAAAGCAGATAGTCATCGGCATTTAGTTGCCTGCAATCGGAGGTGAGCATACGGTTGTCCCATACGCAATCCCCCATCAACAATAGATACTTAGGCATGTCGGCCTCGGTTGTGGCCTTATCGTAAAGCATACGTAGATAACGACGGTAAGCATTGGCATCTGGAGTTCCACTGGCAAACTCATTGTAGAGTTCATCGGCTGGCACAATATTTACGCGCAAGCCGTCATGCTCTTGATGAAATGCCTTGAGCCTCTCAGCCTGTTTCAATAGTTTCTGGGACGTAGGAATAATGATTACCATGTCGGCAAATGGGTCGGCATGGTGATCTTGGTTGGTTATGGCATATACATACTCTGCTGCAGGTACCTTGTCACCTAACCCGACAAAAGGGTTTGGCTTTTCCCAGGTCATCGAAACATAGTCCAATCTAACTGGACCTCCCGACAGGGTCTTGATGGTAACGGTATCTTGCTCAGAAAGGTCGGAGATTGCATAAGTGCCAGTCTTCTCCACACCCTTGGCATAAGAGACGCCCCCTATAGAGAGAGGCAGTGAGAGACTGATGGTGCCTAGCACAGAGTCATTTTTGAGCACTTGCGCCATGCTGTTGTTTCCCGAGGTTATGGCAACGGTAAGCTGCCCATTGCTACCGCCAGTAGCATTCTTGATGACTACACTTTGACCCTCTCCAGCCTTGATGGCCTGTGAGCAGAAAAGATTTCGGCCTCCCGCATACCAACTATACGCATCTTCCTCGTAAAGCGAGTGGTAATCCTCAGGCTGCGGATAGTAGGTAGACGCGAAGGTAGCTGAGTCTATAAGCATAGGCTCGCTGTCTGCCTGCGTAATAAAATAATAGCCATAGCTTGAATAAGGGTTGCGAATACGATACTGGGCTGTATTGCTAACCCAGTTCACGGGTCCCTTGGCATAAAAGTAATGTTTGCCAGCCACTACACATTGCGGCACTTCCTTGAGATCGTCACTTTCCCTTAAGTCACTGGCACAGAGTGACTCATTCTGCAAGTTGCCCCCATATCCATAGATTTTTACTTGATTGATATCTGAGAAGCCTGCCTTTCGAATCGTACTTTCGGTAAGTTGGGTTACCCCAGACTCGTTCACCCTAATCTTTGCCCACCTGCCATGTGACAAGACGGAATGGGATGCGTAAAAATCGCCCGAAGTAGTTGCACGGGTAGCTGTTTGTCGTGCATGAGTGCTTTTGGATGTCAAAGCCCTTGCCTTCACATCCAACATGAAGCTCACCAACATCTGGTACTTATTCTCACGAAATACCAAGGGGCTGAAAGTTATCACCAAGCTACCTTGCTTACGGCATTCCATCACCTGCCGGTGAGCCTGTACCTCACTGGGAAGGGCTGCTCCCGATATGCGGTTGTAGTTGGCGATGTCGGAAGCCGGCATCGCCATATATTCTGGATATTTTATCTCTACCGTATAGATAGAGTCTTGATAGTTTCCACTAAGTGGGAAGGAATATACGAACTGGGGTAACACAGAGTCGACCTTAACTTCCTGGGAAGTAAGGTTAAAGAATTTCTGCGTTGCCTCCACTGGCAATGCCAACAATAAGAGGCATGCCAGCAACAAAAAGTTTCCTATATTCCTAAACATATATCATCTATTTACAGTTAAAGTCGAGCACCTTGCGGTCTTCTAGATAGCCCTCCAAGTGGTCGTCAATGTTTACAGGGCCACATCCTGTAGGACAGCCTGTATAGAGCAGGTCGCCCGTCTTCAGCGTGAAGTACTGACTGATGTAAGAGATAATCTCGTCTACCTTATACATCATATCGCTCGTACATCCCTCCTGCACGGTCTTGCCGTTGATGTCGAGATGGAAGTGGATGGCCTGGATGTCTCGGAACTTCTGGATG
>CAVCRI010000089.1:0-11713 GCA_963604545.1 Lachnospiraceae bacterium
TCTACCTTTCTAGTTTATTAAGAGAAAAAGTGTCTAGTCAAATCAGGAAAAGTCATATTCTGTGTTTGCCCAACTTTGCCAGATACCTTGGGCAAAACTACCCAGTACCTTCGGGCAGTTCTACCCAAACTTTCGGGCAGCTTTACTCGATGTTTCGGGCAAAGTTGCTCATGGTCTCGGGTGACATTCAAGAAGGATGGTACCTTCACTAAGAGTTCCGGTGGTAAGGGAACCTTCGAGTTCGATGCCAAGAATACACTTGATCTTGGTGGTTATGGAGAAGGCAAGACTTGGGGACGTCTCACAGTAACAGGCGATGGTCTCTTGTTCCCAGTTCGCATCAATGCTGGTACTACCGTCAATGAGTTTGATGTCGTTTACTTTGATGATACTCATCTTGTTCTTTCTTACCCTAACTATCCAAAAGGAACCAAGAATGGTGATGATGATGCTGCAAGTTGGATGGAAGGTACATTCTGGAGATTCAAGAAGGTAACAAACACTTCAAGCAGCGCACGCAGAAGATAATCGTTGTGATTATAATATAAATAAGGCTAAGCCTCGGCTGTAGTGATACAGTCGGGGCTTTTTCGTTCCTTGTGTCTTAATTAGTTATCGAAACATTTGGCGGTTACGATAATTAGTTGTATATTTGCACACGAATAACGTTAAACTTATATAGATATGGATATCGCAATTGATAATATGACTACAGCTATTACCATCCCTAAGGTGGACTTTAGCTTATTGAAGGATTTGGCAAAGAAGTTTGGATGGATTATTCAAACAGAAAAGAAAAGTGGCTTGGAAGAGGCACTTGATGATGTGAAGGCAGGTCGTGTCTATCATGCAGAGGATGCGCATGACCTTATTAAACAATGTTTGGCTTAAATGTATTCTGTAGATTATACCAATCGGTTCAAGAAGTCTCTGAGGAAAAGTGTAAAGCGAGGACTTGATGCAACATTAATTGAAAAGGCTGTTGACAAGTTAGCCAAGGAAGGTAAACTTCCTGCGTCTTATAAACCTCATAAACTTCATGGTAATCTGGAAGGTATATGGGAGTGTCATATAACTCCAGATTGGTTGATGTTATGGCTGCAAGATGACGACAAACTTACATTGTTATTTCTTGACAATGGTACTCATAGCGATTTATATTAGATAGTCGTTGTGATTATCGTATAAATTTGGGTTAAGCCCCGGCTGTAGTGAAACAGTCGGGGCTTTTTCGTGCCCTGTGTTTTAAATAGTTATCGAAACATTTGGTGGTTACGATAATTAGTCGTAACTTTGCAGCAGATTAAATTTTTGGAGGAAAGAAAATGGAAGAGTTGAAAGATAAGTATATTCGTTTTGATTGGGCAATCAAACGCTTGTTGCGCCAAAAGGCAAACTTTGATGTCCTTGAGGGCTTCTTGACAGTGTTTATAGGTGAACCTATCAAGATTATCGAAATCTTGGAGAGTGAGGGTAATCAACAGGCGGAGGACGACAAGTTCAATCGTGTGGATATCAAGGCTAAGAATAGCAAGGGTGACATCATTATCGTTGAGATTCAAAACACAAGTGAGTTGTATTACTTGGAGCGTGTGCTTTATGGCGTTGCTAAGGCTATCACCGAGCACATCAATCTCGGTAATACTTATAAGGAGGTTAAGAAAGTATATTCCATCAGCATCTTGTACTTTGACTTGGGCAAGGGCTCTGACTATATCTATGTAGGACAGAACAATTTCGTAGGCTTGCATACCAAGGATAATCTCGTAATTAGCGCCAAGGAGAAGGATACGATTGTCAGAAAGTCACCAGCCGAGATATTCCCTACCTATATGTTGGTTCGTGTCAATGAGTTCAACAAAGTAGCCAAGTCTCCTATCGAGGAATGGGTGGATTATCTGAAAAATGGTGTTATCAATCCAGAAACCAAAGCTCCAGGATTACAGGAGGCCCGTGAAAAATTAAAGTATTACTCGATGTCTAATGCGGAGCGCCATGCTTATGATGAGCATGTAAATGCCATTATGATTCAGAATGATGTGCTAGGTAACGCTAAATTGGAAGGTCGAGCTGAAGGACGTGCTGAAGGACGTGCTGAAGAAAAGATAGAAAATGCAAAACGTTTTCTTGCAATGGGTTTGTCGCCTCAACAAGTTGCAAAAGGTACAGGGCTACCTTTGGAGGAGGTTGAAAAAAAGCAAAACAATAAATAAGGCTAAGCCTCGGCTGTATTGTACAGTCGGGGCTTAAAAAGCAAAAAAACTTTGATATTTTTCTTAAATTTGCTGCCATTGCTACCATAATGTGTGGTAATGTGTTGATTTACAGAGAAATAAGGTATGGTAGCAAACGGTATTTTGCTGCCATTTGCTGCCATTTGCTTCCACTCTTGTTTCGTTTGCTTCCACCTCTTTTTGACTCTTGGGGCATGTCCTTCAGTGTGTGGGGCTTTTTATTCTGTGTTTGCCCAACTTTGCCAGATACCTTGGGCAAAACTACCCAGTACCTTCGGGCAGTTCTACCCAAACTTTCGGGCAGCTTTACTCGATGTTTCGGGCAAAGTTGCTCATGGTCTCGGGCTGACTTTTCCTGATTTGATTGCTGACATTCCCGGATTTATTAGACACTGTTTGTCTTTTCTTGCCTATCTTCCATACTATCTAAGAATAATGAAGAAAAAGTTTGGTCGTTACGATATTTTGTTGTACTTTTGTGAGCAATAACGTAAACAAAAAATAAGAGTTAAACAGTTTAAACCTAAGATACAATGAATAAACTATTAGCTAGATACTGGAAACTGCTGCTCTCACTACTCTTTGGCGTGGCGGTAGCTGTGTTCTGGGCAGTACCCTATGTGAGTGCCTTGTGCTATCAGGAACAATACCAGATGTTCCTCTTCGACAAGCATTATTTCTTGGAACGCATACTGTTGCCAGGTGGTCTTGCCGACTATCTGAGCGAGTTCCTTGTACAATTCAATTATATGCCTGCCGTGGGTGGCATTATTATCGCCATTTTATTGGTGGGCATCCAGCAAGTGGTATGGGCATTGATGAGAGAGATGGGAGCGGAAAAACCTTTTCCCGGCTATCTCTTGAGCTTTGTGCCTAGTGTCGCCTTGTGGTGCATGATGGGCGACCAAAATGTGTTGCTCTCTTTCGTGGTGGCATTGTTGGGCACCTTGACAATGGCATGGTGGCATCATCGCTTGCACAACAGACTCGTTATCGTAGTGTTCGAACTCGTCAGCACAGCCTTGGTGTATTGGCTCTTGGGACCTGTGGTGTTTGTCTATGAAGCCTTGCTGATGGCAGATACTATCCGCAAGGGAGTGGTTAGGCAGAACGTGTTGCCTGCCGTAGGGTATGCTGCGGGCATCTTGGTGCTCACCATCGCCTGGATATTGCTTACTACGCAAGGCTTGCAATATCCTACAAAACGTTTCTTTACAGGTCTCAACTACTATCGCTATCCCGAAGTGGTGCCTATCATGCAGTTTGTCGTCATGTCATTGGCTGTCATCGTACCTTTGCTTGGCATGGTGCAAAATCGCAAGCCAGCCCTTCTAAAATTGCAACAATCAAAGATTGTGATGGCAATCAGCTATGTTTTGGTTATCGTGGCATCGGTGTTTGGAATTAAGGCTTTCTTTGACGAGCAGACTTATGAACTGATAGACTATGATTTCCTGGTGCGTACCGAGCAATGGGACAAGATTATCGAGAAGGCGGAGAAAAAGCCTGCTGCCACCCCAATGAGCGTCTCTTGCGTCAACTTGGCGCTGAGTCAGACGGGACAATTGCCAGACCGTCTCTTCGAGTTCTTCCAGAACGGCAGCGAGGGATTGATACCTACCTTTACCCGTGATATGACCTCGCCTGTGTCTACCTCGGAGATATTTTATCGCCTTGGTATGGTGAATGATGCCAGCAGATTCATGTTTGAGGCGCAGGAGGCGATACCTAACCATCGCAAGAGCAGCCGACTGACCCGACGCATCGCCGAGTGTGAGCTTATCAACGGCAACTACAAGGTGGCTGCCAAGTTGCTGCGTCGCTTGAAAAAGACGCTCTTCTATCATGATTGGGCTGAGCAGACCATGGCGTTGCTGGGCAATGAGAAGACCATCAACAGTCACCCTATCTATGGCAAACTTCGCAAATACCGTGAGAAGAAGCAAGACTTCCTCTTCAGTGACCGAGAGATGGACCAGATGCTCGGTTTGCTCTATCTCAATGACAAGAGCAACAAGATGGCATACGAATACTTGATGTGTTACGAACTCTTGCAGCGAGACTTCGCTAAGTTTATGCAATATTATCCACTGGGCAGATTCGTGGGCTACGACCACATCCCTCGCTCCTTTCAGGAAATCCTGATAGAGCAATGGATGAAGACACACAACGACCCTCGTACCATTCCGTATAGCGTGGATGCTCAGACGGTGAACAATACGCTCAACTTCATACAAATCTATCTTCGCAATCCGAAAGACCCACAGCTCAGCCAGCAGCCATACGTTACAAATGCTTGGCACTATATGGTGGTGCAGGGAGCTGACGAGACGGCAAAGGAGAAAGAAGAAAGTAAGGCGATTTATTAGAATGTTAAATGTTAAGTGTTAAATGTTAACTTTGTGGGGACATTGAATGCTGATAGAAACGGAATAACAATGAAAATGACAAGATATTTTGTTGGGGCTTTGCTGATGGGAGCGATGATGGGACTTGCCTCTTGTACATCGCTGCCAGAGAATGCCACCCAGGTGAACCAACTGCCACGGATTTTCCCTGATTATGTGGGCGTAACCATACCTACTAATATCGCACCGCTCGATTTCAACGTGGATGATGCGGATGCCGAAACGGTAGATGTGGTGGTGAAAGGTTCCAAGGCAGGCGAACTGCATAGTAATGGCGACTATGCCGACTTCGACATCGACGAATGGCACAACCTGCTTGCCCAAAACAAGGGCGGCAAGCTGAAGATAACGGTATGTGTGGAGAAGGATGGCAACTGGACACAGTATAAGGACTTTGACATCAATGTCAGCCCATACGATTTGAAGGACTGGGGCTTGACCTATCGTCGCATAGCCCCAGGCTATGAGGTGTATGGCAAGCTGGGCATCTATCAGCGCAACCTCAGCAACTTCGATGAGTCTGCCATCTTGGTGAATACGCAGACTAGCGGACAATGCTACAACTGCCATACCGCCAACAAGACAAACCCAGACCAGTTTACCTTCCATGTTCGTGGCGACCATGGAGCTACGATGATACAGCAGAATGGCAAGCGAGAGTGGCTGAAGGCAAAGAATGATTCCATTCACGGTTCGATGGTTTATCCTTACTGGCATCCATCGGGCAAGTACTGTGCCTATAGCACGAATACTACTCACCAGAGTTTCCATGCCATACGAAGCGAGCGCATCGAGGTCTTCGACCAGGCATCGGATGTCTTCGTCTATCAGCCAGAGACGCACGATCTGTTGGTCGACACGCTCTTGATGACGAAAGACCATTATGAGACCTATCCTGTGTTCTCGCCAGATGGCAAGACGCTGTACTTCTGCTCATCGGATGCCCATCCTATCCCTAGCGGTTATAAGGACATCAAGTATAATATCTGCAAGATAGATTTCGACCCTTCTACGGGCAAGTTTGGCAACCAGGTGGATACCATCTTCAATGCTAGGGCGATGGGCAAGAGTGCCACTCATCCTCGACCATCCTACGATGGCAAGTACATCATGTTTACGATGAGCGACTATGGTTGTTTCCCTATCTGGCATAAGGAGGCAGACAACTGGTTGTTGGATTTAAAGACCGGACAGGCGAAACCTCTGACCGCTGCCAATAGCAAGAATACGGATAGCTGGCACAACTGGAGTGTGGATTCCCACTGGTTCGTCTTCACCTCTCGCCGAGGCGACGGACTCTATACTCGCCTCTATCTCGCTTGTGTCGATGATAAGGGAAATGTGAGCAAGCCATTCCTCTTGCCTCAGCGTAATCCGAAGGAATATTATGATGAGTTGATGGATTCTTACAATACGCCTGATTTCACTTCGAAGCCTGTGGAGCTAGATGCTCGTGCGGCAGGAAACGAAATCGTGAGCGACAAGAGAATACCGACCAAGGTAAAGTAAAAGACAGAAAAAGGCTGTTAATGTAGAATTTGTATACCCTTAAGGGAAAAAATAATTACCCTTAAGACTAAGAATTTTTAGTCTTAAGGGTAATTTCTTGTCTGTTTTTTCGCTATTTGAATTTCTCTGCAGGTTGCTTCATTACGTTCTGGATGTCAATGGCATCGAATGGAACGGAGCCACGACTTAGTTCCGGAATGTTGAAGCTCTTCAGGCAGTCATCATAGAACGTAGGGCTTTTCTGTGGCAAGAGAAAAGGCTTGTGCGCCTTGCCCTGTCGGTCTATGTAGCAGAAGTATGGCTTGCCATAGAGACCGTCGTCTCGCTTGCTGGCGAAGACAAACCAACGACTGTTGTGTGACCAACTATGGTAGGTGTCGCTCTTGTTGCTGTTTACGATGCCTAGGCTATCCACCTTGCCTGTCTGTAGGTCTATCATGCAGAGGTCAGCCTCGGGATGCCAGATAGGGAAAGTTCCATAGTCGGCTACCGTGAATAGGCAGTACCTGCCGTCTGGGCTTATCTTTGGGTGGCATACGGAGCGAGCCTTGTAGAGGGTGTCTACCTGGGTACCGAAAGTTCCGCTTTCCTCATCGAACGGTATGCGTACCAAGCTGTATTGCAAGCCCTTTAGGTTTGTGGTCTTCAGTCCGTTTCTGTCTGCCACGCAATAGTAGATGTACTTGCCGTTGGGTGAGAACGTTGGGAAGGTCTCCAGCTTGGTGCTGTCGCTCGTCAAGGGCGAGGAGATGATGGTGTTGTCGTCGAGGTCAGCCACGTATACATCGCTCTTGGTATCGTATACCTCCAGTCGTTTATCTGGATTGGCATGGAATGCCGGGATGATGATGTTGGTGGAGAAGGTGACATACTTGCCCGATGGACTGAAACCATAGTATACGCTAGAGGAAATCATGCCATCTTTCTTGAGGTCTAGCTTACGGAGCTTGCCATTGCGATTGAGGATGGCACCGCCGTTCTCGCCACGTATATACACCATGCTCAGGTTCGGGTCTTGGTTGCCGAAGGCATGGCAGTTCATGCAGCGGTTCTCTTGCAGGTTGTGGTCGGCAAGAATTTTCTCATCCCAGTTCTCTATGCAGCGTTGCTTGATTTGCAGTTTGTTCCACACCTCATAGTCTGGCTCGATGAGTCGGTAGGTGAGGTAAGGGTCGATGCTGTCGCCCACCACCTCCCAGTGGAATGGCTTGTATTCCGTCCATGCACCGTCATCAGCACGGCTGTATATTTGCACCTTCACCCTTTTGCCCGAAGCCTTTTGCAGGAAGTCTTTCCATTCGCTCATGTCGTAGGTCAGGTTGCGGTCGTTGCTGGTGGTTACCAATGTGTTCTCGTCGTCTTTGCCCTTGCTGCCCTCGATGGTGAGGCAGGTCTCAACGTTGGTGATATGTTTGTTGCGCATCACGAAGTTGAGTGGTGCGATATTGACGGGGATGGTGACTCCTGTGTAGTCTGGGTACATGTTGGGGTAGTGGCCTACAGGGGTGGCATCCTCATGGGTGGCGGCACATGAGCCGAAGAGGGTCATCGCTGCCAGTGCACTATATAATAGATGGTATAGCCGTTTCTTCATTGTTTGTTTCTTTCTTGTTTGTGTAGGGTTTATGTCTCGTTTGCCAATCTGAACTTTTTGATTGGCCTACTTTTGCAATTTCGGTGTCGGAGCCTTGTCGAAGTAATACCAGTAGGTGCCGCTGAATGCTGCACTGCCTCGTTGCTGGTTGTACTGATAGAACTGCTGCAAGATTTCGTTTCGCTTAATATACTTCTGCCATTCAGCTGGCTTGGCATGTGTGCCAGCCAGATATATCATGAGCGCCTGCTGATAGAGTGGGTCGTAGAGCACATGTTGCTGCTTGAGATAATAGGCATCATAATCGTGCTTGAACGATTCCATGTCCTTTAGCAGGAGGTCGCTGCAGAGCATGTAGTTGATGGCGATATTGTTGGCAGGATTGCTCTCCACCAGCTCTCGCATGATGGTGTAGCAGTTGTCGCTTAGGCGGATGGTGTCTTTCTTGTTGACGAATGGACGCTTGTCCAGGTATGGCTTGATGGTGGCATGCTCTTCTTGGGTGGCATGTTGCCCGAGCGCAGCGAATATGCGGTCTGCCCATCGTTTCCATACGAATGTCTTCTGCAAGATGCGCAGATATTTTTTGGCAGCATTGATGTCCCCCTTCACTAGGTTGATTTCAGCCAGTCGCTTGGTCATTCGGATGTTGCGGCTGAAGGGTGAGCTCACGTTGGCGAGGATGGCGGCACGCTCGGCGAAGGTCATGTCGCCAAGCAACCAGTAGAGCTCGCCTATCGTCTTGATGGTCATTGATGGGGTGTTGGGACCTACGGTATCGAAGGTACCCAGGTTGTTGTTGGGGTATTTCAGGAGATTGTCAGACAAACTCTTGTTCTGTGCTACCACGAGGTTATAGAAGAACTTCATGTATTGGTCTGGGTCCTCCTCCTTCTCCATGATGCTGATAACCTTGTTGTAGTTGCCGAAGTAATATTCATAGTCTACGGCGAAGGTCTTCTCAAGGTCAAACTCCGGCTTGACAAACTTGCCGAAGCTAGGGTAGGTGTACAACTGCTTGAAGTCGATGAAATACACTCGCTTGGTGAGCATAAGCAGGAACATGGAGAGAACCAGAGCACCCAGTCGCAGGTAGTTGCCAGGATGATTGATATAGGCCAGGCATCCTATCATGACCAGAAGGGCATAAGTCCAAATGCCTGAGCCAAAGAACCAGTGGCATACAGGTATCGTGACCAGAATGCTGACCACAGATACCCAATGAAAAAACGAATGGTTTGTCACGTGCTCTTCGCCAGCCACCTTCTGTTCCATCTTTTTCAGGAAGTTGCGGTTGGTGGTGAGTATTCGGGTGCTCACGCAAAACACGCTGGCACCTCCCGTGATGGAGAGGATGCTGCTCAGACGGAAATCGTAGTGCAGGCAGAGCAATGCCTCTGCGGTCATGACGATAAAAGCCACGACGGTAGGAATCCATCTCTTGTCGATGCCGGTAAGTATCATGGCATTTCTCACGTTGTGCCCCAGCAAGAGCAGGCAAAGGGTGAGGATGATAGGTCCGGCATAGAGATAGTAATAGAACTGGGTGAGGAAGTCACCTGCCATGCAGGCTAGCCAGCCCGGTTTGTCGAGATAAGTGACTAGATAGTCGGAAGACCAGAGGAACAACTGGTTTTGCTCCTGGTAGAAAAAGTGGTAATGATACCAGAACTGGAAGAACACGAAGCATGCTATCGCCCAAAGAAAGACGATGCAATAGGTTCCGATTCTTGGTTTAGTTTTTAGATTTTTCATCTTTTGTTGATTTGAATTGTTGGGGTAAAACTTATGCAAACGAGCACAATGAAAGCTTGCTTTTCAAATTGCTGAGTGCAGCTAAGTCTATGCAAAGTTAATAAAATATATTCAGAACAGACAAAAAAATACAGAAAAATACCTTTTGATGGTAATCTTTCTGTATTCTTATGCGATATTCGTTATCTTAGGCTTCTTTTTCGGCGATACATTCCATCTCTATCAGCCATCCCGGGCGGCAAACCTTTGCCTCCACGATGATGTGAGGTATCTGTGGATAGAACTGCTGCATCAGGTGCTCCACGGTCTGATAGTCGGAGATGTCGCGCAGATAGATGATGAAGTACTGGATGTCGTTCATCGTGGCATCACCATCCTTCAGCAGGGCGCCGATGTTCTCCAGCAGCCTGCCTGTCTGTCTTACCACATCCCCCTCGTAAACCACGGCTCCGTGCTTGTCGATGCTGGCTGTGCCCGAGATGAAGAACTGCAGCTTGGTAGGCAAGGTGAGGCGTGTGCCTCGTTCGAACGCCACTCCATATTCATGGGTAGGGTTCAGATGGTCGAGTGCCTGGAGATACTTCTTGTCTTCCTCCTTGATACCGGGAACGGTCAGGAAGTCGATGCCCACGGCTGAGTGACGAACAGGAGTGGCACCTCCGATGCCCGTGCTGGCGATGTAATGGGTGTCGGCTGCCAGGTTGTGCTGGTCGAACACATCGTTGCGGGCTACCACCACACCTTGGTAGTTGACATCTATGTTGGTGACGTAAATCCAAGTGCGTACGAGATTGCGCTCCATCGTCATCTTTTCTCCTTCGGGCAAATGGGTGTTATACTCTTCCAAAGTATGCAGATATTTCTCAAATACCAGTCGTGTCTGTTCATAAGAGCTCTTTCCCATAGCTTCTTCTTCGGTGAGGCGGATGCTCTGGAAAATGATGGGTGTCTCATCATCGGTGGTCTTCAGCAAGAGTGAGACCTTGCTGCCATCGAGTGGAGTCTGTTCCACGATGGTGAGGTTGGTCTTTGACAGAAATTCCTGATAGAGCAGGGATCCTTCCAGCTCTTTTATCTGGTTCTGGGAGTCGCTCAGGAATACCTTGCAGTATTGCAGCGAGCGATTCTCTAGTTGCTCGGCATCGAGATAGTTGCCTACCTTGAGGTACAGAAAGTTGAGACGGTCGTTGAATGAACCTTTGCTTTCCGGTGAAATAATCGTATATTTATCCATCTTGTTTTTGTCTTTTCGACTGCAAAGGTACTGATTATTCCTAAGAAACAAGAATCTGTACCTCTTTTTCGTGAAGAATACCTAGAAATGAGTATCCCCAAAAAGGAGATACTCTTATGTTATCTGAAAGTCTCGGCTGGCTTCTTCTGGATGTTGGTGAGGTCGAAGCAATCGAATGGTGCCGAACCACGGTATAGCTCCAGGGTATTGAAGCACTTCATGTTGTAGTCGTATACCGTAGGGGCTTTCTGTGGCAAGAGGAATGGCTTGTGCTCTTTGCCAGTTCGTGCATGATGGCACGATAGTCGTCATGGTCACGAATCGTGTCTTGGGTGTTGACGAATGGTTGCTTGTCGAGATAGTGGAGCACGTAGTCCCATGTGCCAAGAAAGAGCTGGTTCTGTTCCTGGTAGTAAAAATGGTAGGGGTAGAAGACTGATAGAATATGAAACATGCTATCGCCCCTAGGAATATCAGGGTATGCACTCCTGGCTTCTTGATGATTTCGTCCATATTGATGTCGGTTTAAGTTAATACCGCAAAGGTAAGTAAAAATGCGCACATATACTAATAAAAATGCAGAAAAATGGCTTTTGACTACCATCTTTCTGCATCTTTTACTATATTTATACGTACTTGTTGCTTGTTTGTCTCTGATTTTAGAGAGACTCCAGCATACGCTTGATGACTACCTCGGCAGAAATCTCACGGTTGGCTGCCTCTGGGATAACCAAACTGTTCTTGCTCTCGATGACATCATCGGTGACGATGAGGCCACGGCGTACTGGCAGACAGTGCATAAAGCAACCATTGTTGGTCCAGCTCATGTGCTCGTCGTCGATGGTCCAGCTCATGTCCTTGCTCAATATCTGACCATACTGTGCTGGGTCTTTCACGCCAGGACAACTCCAGTTCTTGGCATAAACGAAGTCTGCGCCTTCGAGAGCCTTCTTCTGGTCGTACTCCACCTTGGCATTGC
>CAVCRI010000090.1:0-11627 GCA_963604545.1 Lachnospiraceae bacterium
AGATTTTCACAAAAGAAGAACTTACTGTGCTAACTGCGGCGCAAAAAGAGTTTGAGAAAAATACTGAAGGTATGACGGATTTGGAATATCGTAAGGAAATGGAACGTCTTGGGGTGGATTTGTCCTGGAAATCATCACAAATAGAAGGCAATACCTATTCTCTTTTAGAGACGGAACGATTGTTGAAAGATAAGCAGACTGCATCTGGCAAGACAAAAGAAGAAGCTATCATGTTGCTAAATCATAAGGATGCACTTGATTTTGTGCTTGATGTACCTGATTATCTGAAAGAATTATCAGTGCATCGAATCGAGGATATTCATTCCATCTTGACAAAGGAGTTGGCGGTAGATAGAAATATTCGTCATCGTCGTGTTGGTATTACTGGTACCAATTATCGCCCTCTTGATAATGAATTTCAGATTCGTGAGGCATTGGAAGATACTTGCACGTTAGTGAATGGGAAAGATAACGTCTTTGAGAAAGCACTCTTGACATTAGTGCTATTATCGTATATTCAAGCCTTTGTGGATGGGAACAAGCGTACTGCGAGAATCACAAGCAATGCTATCTTAATAGCAAATGGCTATTGCCCGATTTCTTTCCGAACCGTTGACTCCATCGACTATAAGAAGGCTATGCTTATGTTCTATGAACAGAATAACATTGCAGCTTTCAAGAAAATCTTTATAGAACAGTTCTTGTTTGCAGTGAAAACGTATTTTTAACTGTTAGATGAATTTATAAATGAAGGCTCACCTGGTTTGTCGGGTGAGCCCCAAATTCCTACTAAGAATTGCCGACATATACGAAAAAGCCTTCTGAAATTTCTTTCAGAAGGCTCTTGCGGAGAGAGAGGGATTCGAACCCCCGGTACCTCTCGGTACGACGGTTTTCAAGACCGTTGTAATCGACCACTCTACCATCTCTCCATTCAGTCTGGATATTGACTATAGCTTGGTTTTCTTAAGCGGTTGCAAAGGTACTACTATTTTCTGGTTCCACCAAATATTTTCGCAACTTTTTTTCATTTTTCTTCAAAAAAGTGCATTTTTATATGTTTTTTGGGTGAAATAGGGCACTCTTAAGGGCGAAACTGGAAAACACGCCACAAAAAAAGGGCTACCGCTGTAGCCCCAACCTTGATAACCTTAAATCTAATACTATGAAAAACACATCGCAAAGATACGCTTTTTTCTCTTTCGCCTTGTACGAAAAATGGAAAATCTGCATTTCTTGGGTTGTTTTTTATTTTTTTAAAACTTTAAGTCTGTAATATTACCCTCAAATGGAGATAACTTACGATAAGTAACCTTTTGCTTTGAACTCTTCCATCAGTGGATATGCAAGTACCTTGGCATCTGGATGTGGAGCACCCGTCGTGCCTAAGGCGCGAAGGTCAAAGAAATGCTTCCAGTCGCTGATGAATGCCGTATGTACCAATTCGGTGTTGCAATTGAGTGGCAGGATAACTCTGGCTTCCTGTGGCTTGCATCCTGCCTCAATCAGTTTCATGTATGCAAATTCGGCAGCTTGGTTGGCAAAAAACCAGGTGGTGAGCTTATCCCATTCGCCCGTGTTGTTATCGGCAATGTCTTTGCAGAGGTCTTCAAGTCGATAATCTGCAAGTTCTTGTGAACCACTATAGCCAGCTTCTTCTACCCAAGTAGGAAGATTGATGGTGATTTCGCTGCCAAACTTATTTTTGGTGTAGTTGCAGTATCGGGTACTCTGTTCTGCCATGGAGTTGGAGCGATGTCGGTTGTATTCTCTGGTGATGGCAATCTGTGTCGTGAAGTGTACGGTGATACGAAGCTCATGTTTGCCTTCTTGGTAATCACTTAAATATTTAAGGTCTTCCATCGCCTTGTTTTCTGCCAGCACTCTCAGGTTGGTTGTGATATAGTCTTTCCCATCTATGGAATTAAGTCTGGAAAATTTGTTGTGGATGTAGAGGGGCAACTCGCCGTGGTCGCATGTCAGGTATACGGTGCCATGTTCGAGCATGGCGAAATGCTCGCTCTGTATCATTCTGCTGACAAAAGGCTTGGCTGATTCCTCAGTCATGTTGTTCTCGCTCTTGTAGCATACTCTTCCGGCTCTTTCTATCTGTTGATAGATGCCCTGTTCTCCTGGCTTTTGCAACCAAATCTCGTATTCTGGTCTTTGTATTTTCATCTTGTTTAGTTATTTATTTGGCTGCAAAGGTACATTATTTTAGTCATTCGGCAAAATTATATGTGCTCTTTTTTCTCAGTTTGTTTTCTTTGTTGTATCTTTGCACTTAATTTGATGTATATATATATAATAAGGTATAATGATTATGGAGATAAAACCTATAGCATATTTTCATTCACCTTTCAGCAGTAAGTTTGGCATACCCAAGCAGGCTGGGCTGGTGGCAGAATTGGAGGGACATATTGTCTTTGAGCCGGAATATCGTAATGTGGACGCTTTGCGAGGTCTGGATGGATTCGATTTCCTTTGGCTGGTCTGGGAGTTTTCCGCTAATAAGCATAAGGCTAATAGTCCTGTGGTGAGACCTCCGGTGTTGGGGGGCAATGAAAAGGTAGGTGTCTTTGCTACTCGTAGCCCATTTCGGCCTAACAACTTGGGATTGTCGTCGGTTAGGCTTTCCCACATAGAGTGGGAGACCAGTAAGGGACCTGTTGTCCATGTAAAGGGGGCTGACCTCATGGATGGAACTCCAATATATGACATCAAGCCGTATGTGGTGTATGCTGATTGCCATCCCGAGGCGAGGTGCGGATTCGTGGACGAAACACGATGGGAAACGTGTGAGGTCGTTATTGCTGACGATGTTCATGCTCATCTTCTCCATCTGGGGCTGAGCGAGGAGAAAATAGGGATTTTGCGAGCAGTCTTGGCACAAGACCCCCATCCGCATTATCAAAAAAATCCTTGCAAGGTCTATGGTATGCCCTATGAGGGTTTAGACATTCATTTTGTGGTGGATGGAAAAACATTGACAGTGGTAAAATAGCGAAAATGGTCTAAAAAGCCCCTAAAAATACCCTTAAGGCTAAATTTTCATAGCCTTAAGGGTAAAAAAATTTAGTCTTAAGGCTATGAAAATTTACCCTTAAGACTAGATGTAAGCGTCTAAAATGTGAGATTCACTTTGGTTGTTTTATTTTACAAATGTGGCAAAGTGTACATTCTCTAACTTAACCTTGCAAGCTGTGTCTATATCTTGAGCCCTCTTCGTGTAGAAGATATAGGCATTCTTGATGGTGATGTCGTGCACCATGCCTTCCGCACCATGGGCAACGATGCCATTCTTGCAGCCTCTCACGTAGATGTCGCTCATGTGGATGTCTTGGAAGTTTGGAAGGTATTCTTGCTTCACTGGTTCGGATGGCTGTTTGGCTCCCACGTGGTTGTCCCAGTAGGTTGTCTCAAAGGTGATGGCATCGCCTGTGATGTCGGTCATATAGATATGGTCGATGAAGATGTTCTCGCTTTTGCCACCTCGTTTCACGGCACTCTTGAATCGTAAGCCAGCATCTGTACCTTGGAAGGTGTTGTTGCGAACCACGATATTCTTCATGCCGCCAGAGAACTCACTGCCTATCACAAATCCGCCATGGGCATGATAAACCGTGTTGTCCTGTATGTTGATGTTCTCGCATGGGCCGGCGGCGACACCAGCTGGGCCTGCTCCACCTTTCATGCAGATGCCGTCGTCGCCAGCATCGATGATGTTGTTGACGATGAGTACGTCCTTGCAACTGGAGATGTCGATAGCATCTCCATTCTGTGCGTTCCAAGGGCATTTCACGGTGATACCATCGATAATCACATTCTTGCATCGGGTAGGGATGAGATGGAAGCGAGGGCTGTTGAGCAAGGTTATTCCTTGAATGAGTATATTCTCGCATTCAATGAATCTAACCATGTGGTTGCGCACTCGTTCTTGGTCGTCGATGTTTTCCACCACGTTTGGCTCGTGCTTTAAGTTGAGTGGATACCAAATGTCGCCTTTCTCATTGAGCGTGCCGCCCATCTGCTTGAAATTGTTCCATTCCACATCGCTCACCTTTGTGCGTTTTACCGGTCTCCACCATTCTCCGTTGCCGTCGATTGTGCCTTCGCCAGTGATGGAAATATTCTTGCGCTTGTTAGCGTTGATGGCTGGTGTGGCACGATTCTCCTTCTTGCCAGTTTTCTCGTCGGTCTTGATGAGGTCGTTTTTATCTTCCGAGAACACGATGATGGCATTCTTCTCCAGGTGGAGGTCAATGTTGTCCTTGAGAGAGATGAGCCCTGTGAGGTAGATACCTGCAGGTACGTTGAGGTGTCCACCTCCCATCTTGCTCAGCTTGCTAATGGCCTTACTGAAGGCTTGGGTGTTCATGGTGAGTCCGTCGCCATTGCCTCCACACTCCAGTATGCTTACTTGGTTGTCAGGGATTGTTGGCAGAACCGGTTGTGCCATCTGCACTGGCAGGTTCTGGTAATATTTACTATAGTTGTTGGCGGCTTGCGCTGAGAAGGCAAGTGCTAAGTTCAGGATTGAGAAAATAATCTTCTTCATGTTGCTATCTTGTAAGTTTAGTTTATAAGTTCTAATTTGTTTATTTAACGAAAAAAGGCGGCTCTAACCGAAGTTAGAAACCGCCCAAATGAAAGGAGGAGTGGTACCACCAGGAATCGAACCGGGGACACAAGGATTTTCAGTCCTTTGCTCTACCAACTGAGCTATGGCACCATCTTGCTTTTTGCGGTTGCAAAGGTACAATAAATATTTTAATTGAGCAAGAGAAACCGAAATAATTTCTCTTGCTTAATGTTTATTAACTAAAAAAGGACGCATTTCCTTTCTTGTTGCTTTCATTGCCTCTTGCGATGCTTAGCCTTTCAGCGGATTCCATCCCTGGGCCTTCAATTCAAATTCCTGCCCATCTCTTGTAATCAAGAATTTGCCGAGACTATCCTTGGTGATGTAACCTATCTGTCGCACGCCTTCCATAGCCTCCACCTTCTCGTGGTCGCCAATAGGAACGGTGAAGAGCAACTCGTAGTCCTCGCCTCCATTCATGGCACAAGTGGTGAGGTTCATGTTGAATTCCTCTGCCTGTACCGCAGTCTGGTAGTCTATAGGAATATTCTTCTCGTAAACTCGGCATCCGCAGTGACTCTGCTCGCAGATGTGCATCAGCTCGCTGCTCAGGCCATCACTCACATCCATCATGGCTGTAGGATGAATGCCTGCCTCACGCAACTTGGCTATGATGTCGCCACGAGCTTCTGGTTGCAACTGGCGCTGGAGCAAGTATTCCTTGCCAGCAAAGTCTGGCTGGAAGTTGCGCATCTCCTCAAGGTCTTTGTTGAGGCTGGCAAGTTTTGCATTGTCGCCCTGTGCCTTTGCCTCTGCCATCTTCTTGCGGATGTCTTCCACCTGTCCGTAGTATACGGCCTTCTCTCGTTCCAAGAGTTGCAAGCCCATGTAGGCTCCACCTAGGTCGCCCGATACACAGATGAGATCTGTCTCCTTGGCACCGTGTCTGTAGACGATGTCTTCCTTGGCAGCCTCTCCGATGCAAGTGATGCTGATGGCTAGTCCGGTAAGCGACGATGTGGTATCTCCACCTACGATGTCGACCCCCCACTTATCGCAAGCCATGCGCAGTCCGTTGTAAAACTCGTCCATGTCTTCCACCTTGAATCGTTTGCTCAGGGCAATGCTCACAACCATCTGTCGGGGAGTGCCGTTCATGGCGAAGATGTCGCTGATGTTGACCATGGCACTCTTGTAGCCTAGGTGCTGCAAGTCGATGTAAGTGAGGTCGAAGTGTACGCCCTCCATCAGCATGTCAGTGGTGACGAGCACTTCCTTGTCTGGATAGTGCATCACCGCACAGTCGTCGCCCACGCCATAGATGGTGGAGGCATTCTTGTTCTCATATCCTTTGGTGAGATGGTCTATTAGACCAAACTCACCCAATTTTGCTATATCCAAGATAATTAAAAATTAAGAATTAATAATTAATAATTATGAGCGGCGAATCATCTCGCGCATAATCTCCGTCATCTTAGGCTGGGCATTGTTGGCAGCCACCTGAACCTCCTCATGGCTTACCTCTACCGGTACGTCGAAGCCACCGAGGTCGGTGATGATGCTGATGCCGAATACCTTGATGCCACAGTGGCGAGCTACTATGACTTCTGGTACAGTGCTCATACCTACGGCATCTGCACCCAGGTGGTGATACATGCGATACTCGGATGGTGTCTCGAAGGTAGGACCCTGTACACCAATGTAGACACCGTGCTTTACTTCGATGCCTTTTTCCTTGGCAATCTCGTCGGCTAGGTCGCGCAGTTTCTTGTCGTATGCTTCGTGCATGTCTGGGAATCGAGGACCTGTAGGGAAGTTCTTGCCTCTCAATGGATGCTCAGGGAAGAAGTTGATGTGGTCGTCGATTACCATCAAGTCGCCAATCTTGAACTGTGGGTTCATGCCTCCCGAGGCGTTGCTCACAAAGAGGGTCTCGATGCCTAGCTCGTACATTACACGCTCTGGGAAGGTGACCTCCTTCATGTTGTATCCCTCGTAGAAGTGGAAGCGGCCTTCCATCGCCATGATGTCCTTGCCGCCCAATTTTCCGAAGATGAGCTTGCCGGCATGTCCTTCTACTGTAGATACCGGGAAGTTTGGTATCTCACTATATGGAAATTCGTAACTATCAGTTATTTCTGAAGCTAATTGTCCGAGGCCTGTTCCCAGTATGATTGCAGTCTTTGGACTTGTTGTCATCCTTTCTTTTAGCCAGGATGCTGTTTCTTGAATTCTTTCGTACATAGCTTATTATTTTTTCATTGAATAATTCTTCTTGGTCGAGCATGAAACTTACCTTGATAGGGAGCTCGTACATGCTGTTTTTCACACTCTCGTAGAGTCCGTCGGTCTCTTTCAGTCTCACGGCATCCTTCTCAGTGGTGATGATGATGCGTGGTTCTGGCAGCGACTCGAAGGTGTCGTTGATGCGGTCAATGTCCTTGCCCTTAAAGCGGTGGTGGTCGCCGAATGAAAGCGAGGTCATGCCCTTGACGATTGGCTTGAGGTCGTGCTCCATCTGCTTGGGCGAAGCAATGCCTGTGAGTAGCAGCACGTGATAGTCTTTTAGCCCGTCTAGTGCAATCTGCTTGTCGGTGAAGATGCCATTGGGAGCATCATAGTTGATGCAGGTGAAGTAGAGCTTCTGGAAGGGGTAGAGGTCCATAGCCTTGGTGAGTACTCTGAATTCCATAGGCTTCAGGTCCTTCGGGCACTTAGTGATGATTACTATGTCAGCTCGGCTCTTGCCACTTAATGGCTCTCTCAGTCGTCCAGCCGGCAACATCTTGTCGTAGATGATGAGTCGATGGTAGTCTACCAGTAGAATGTTGATGCCTGGCTTCACATAGCGGTGCTGGAAGGCATCGTCTAGCAATACCACATCCACATCCTTGGTCTCTTCCTCGCTTTGCAAGGTCTCGATGCCCCTCACTCGCTTGGTGTCTACTGCCACGTAGATGTCGGGGAATTTCTTGTGCATCTGGAAAGGCTCATCGCCGATTTCGGGCATGGTGGTGTCTGCGTCGGCCAAGACGAATCCTCGGGTCTTTCTTTTGTATCCACGAGATAGTACAGCCACCTTCATCTTGTCTTGCAACAGTCGGATGAGGTATTCCACGTGAGGAGTCTTTCCCGATCCGCCCACGGTGATGTTGCCTACCGATATGATTGGCAGGCTAAAAGCATGGCTCTTCTTCAGTCCGATGTCGAAGAGCCAGTTGCGAAATCTCACGATGCCGCCGTATATCCAACTCAGTGGCAGCAACCAGTCGTTAATCTTGATTAGATCTCCTTCTGTTCTCATTTTTCTTATACCTTATTATATATAGGGGTTCCTTATGTCGATATATTAAGGTCGTCCCCTTCATATTTTTTACCTTTTTACCCTTTTTGCCTTTTTTATCCTTACTTGATGTTCAGCACGTATGGCAGTGCGGCTTGCACAGGCTCCTTCTCCTTCATGTTGCGTATTATCATGAATGGCTTGTAGAGGTCGCCGAGGGTTAGGCGCAATTGCTCGTCTAGATAATTGCCACCGTTGCCCGATACCTCATCAAGGAGTTGATCCATCCAATCGGCTGCCACTGGATATTCCACGGTACCATAGTCTTCTACCTTGGCGAGCTGGGCCGCCTTGGCAATGGCATCGTCCAGGTTGCCAAATCCATCGATGAGCTTGATGCTCTTGGCATCGGTTCCGAGCCATACTCTACCTTGTGCTATCTTTTCGACCTGGTCAATGCCCATCTTTCTGCCGTCTGCCACACGCTTGCGGAAGAGACTGTAGCCACGGTTCACATAGGCTTGCATGTTGTCTATCTCGTCGGCACTCCATGGTCGAGCCATTCCGGCGCTGGTGTAGCCACTGTTGCGATTGGTCTTCACCTCGTCAAACTTGAAGCCCAGTTTTTGGGTCATCAGGTTGCTGAAGTCTGGCAGGGCACCAAAGATGCCGATGCTACCGGTCAGGGTAGTTGGTTGTGCCATGATATAGCGGGCACCCATGCTCATGTAGTAGGCACCCGAGGCTGCCATGCCTCCCATTGAGACCACGACGGGCTTCTTTTTGTTGAGCTGGCTCACGGCTCTCCATATTTGTTCTGATGCGTAGGCATCGCCACCACCAGAGTTGATGCGCAATACCACGGCCTTCACGTTCTTGTCATTGCCCAGGTCTTGTAGGTCTTGTATCACCTGGGTGCTCACGATTTGCTGTTCGGCGCCTGTAATGCTAGGTGATGCTACGCTCACGATGCTGCCTTGGCAATAGTAGACAGCGATTTGGTCGCCCAGTACATTGTCATCTTCCACCGCCTCGTTGACATCCGCCATGGAGGCTTGGGTTATCTTGTCTTCGGTGTTCAAGCCGAGCTGCGTCTTCACTACATCCCTAATCTCGTCGTAATAGCAGAAACCATCCACCAGCTTACGAGTCTTCAGAAGTTTGGCATCGTCGAATACCATCAGCCCGTCGGCGTAATGGTTAAGCGAGTCCTTGTTGATGTTGCGGCTCTTGCTCACATCGGTTAGCACCTGCTGCCAGAGCCCATTGATGTATCGCGACACCTGCTCGCGATTGGCATCGCTCATCTTGTCCTCGGTGTACATCTCTGTGAAGCTCTTGTACTTACCCACCTTGACAACGGTGAAGTGGACACCAAACTTGGCAGCCACATCCTTGATATATTGCGTCTGTGAGGCTATGCCGTGCCAATCTATCGCACCCTCGGGGTTGACATATACCTTGTTGGCTACGGAAGCGAGATAATAAGCACCTTGCGAGTAGTTGTCGCCGTAAGCGATAACCCACTTGCCGCTTTTCTTGAAATCGGCGAGTGCATTGCGAATTTCCTGCAAGGTGGCATAGTCGGTCTCCAGCGTGCCTGTCTCCAGGTAGATACCTTTCACCTTGTCCTCTTCCTTTGCCTTCTTGATGGCAGAGAGAATGTTGTTCATGCCGAGGTTGTTGAACTGGTTGCCGGTGAGTTGTCCGAGCCAGTTATCATCAGCCTTGTCGTCTATCTGACCTTTCAGTTTCATTACCATCACAGTGTTGTCCTTTAGCTTAGGACTACTGGAGCCAGCCATCATGCCCAATAAGGTGATGAATCCCAGGATGGAGATGATGATGCCGAATGCAAAAAGGCCGACAATAGTGGCAGCCACACTCTTGAAAAATTGCTTCATATTACTTACGAATTACGTTAATACCAATTTTCTTCTGCAAAAATAGTAAAAAAGAAAGAAATAGCAAAGTTATTTGGGCTAAATAACAAAAAAATAACAGAAAAGTCTTCATTGTTGACAGAAAATGATTACTTTTGCAGTTGGAATTAAAAACTAACTAGTCAAAACAGATATGAAAAGAACTTTAGTCATGTCATTGGTGGCTTTTGCCTCATTGACGATGTTTGCACAGTCTACGGCTCGTAAGTTCATGCTAAAGAATAGTGCAGATGGGCAGAGTGAGCTCACTTGTTATCTGCCCCAGAATCCTAGTGGTCGTGCCGTGGTGGATTGTCCAGGAGGTGGTTATTCGCATCTCGCCATGGATCATGAGGGACATCAGTGGGCTGAATATTTCAATAAGCAGGGCATTGCCTTCTTTGTACTAAAGTATCGTATGCCTCATGGCGACCGCAATATTCCGCTCAGCGATGCTTACCAGGCTATGCGTACTGTAAGAGATAGTGCGCAGGTATGGCACATCAATCCAAAAGATGTGGGTATCATGGGGTTCTCAGCGGGTGGTCACCTGGCTTCATCCGTCAGCACCCATGCTGACTTTGATGCACGTCCTAATTTCTCCATCCTCTTCTATCCTGTTATCTCGATGGATGAGAAGGTTACTCACAAGGGCTCTTGCGTCAACTTCTTGGGTGAGGCTCGCAACACCAATCCACAGTTGGTGAAGGAGTGGTCTAGCGACAAGGCTGTGCACAATCATCTCACCCCTCGTGCCATTCTCCTGATGTCTAACGACGACAATGCCGTGCCGCCAGTTACTAATGGCGTGGCATATTATACTTCGATGCACAGAAATGGTAATGACTGTGAACTGCACGTTTATCCTACTGGAGGCCATGGTTGGGGATTCCGTACGAACTTTAAGCACCATGGCCAGATGTTGAGTGACCTGACTTCTTGGCTTGGTGGTTTCAAGGCTCCTAAGGAGAATGCCATCCGTGTGGCTTGTATCGGAAATTCTATCACTGATGGCTTGGGCATCATGAACTCTGAAGCCAAAGGGTATCCAGCTCAGCTACAGAAAAAACTTGGGGAAGACTACGACGTCAAGAACTTCGGGGTGTCAGCTCGCACGATGATGAATAAGGGCGACCTTCCTTATATGAATGAACTGGCTTGGAGGGATGCGCAGGCTTTCCTTCCTAATATTGTTATCATCAAGCTGGGAACCAATGATGCCAAGACGCATAATTGGGCGCATGGTGCAGAGGAGTATCAGCAGAGTATGCAGGCTATGATTGATACATTGAAGGCATTGCCTAGCAAGCCTAAAATTTATCTTTGTTCGCCAATCCCTGCTTTCAAACCTTCATGGACTATCAGCGACAGCATCATTGTAAATGGTGAGATGCCTATCATCCAGAAACTCGCCAAGAAGAATAAATGCGTTTTTGTCGACCTCCATACCTTATATAATTATAAGGACTTGATGCAGCATGATGGCATTCATCCTACTGCCAATGGAGCCGAAAAACTAGCAGGTGTTATTTATGATGTTCTAGCTGCCGACCCTATGCCAATAACGTCGGCTTCTTCAGATAAGGCTACGGTCAAGAAGATTTCCAAGAAATCTAAGAAAAAGAAATAAGTGACAGATTTGTCAGTCTTCTGCCTATACAAAGCGTGCCAAAGTGTCAGCATTGATGCTTTGGCACGCTTTTCGTATGGGGCGAGATTGTCGAATCTGTTGCTTTTCGCAGCAAATGCTCGATAAACATTATTAGTAATAACAAATTAAAACATATAGAATCATGAACATTAAACCATTAGCAGACAGAGTGCTGGTACTTCCTGCACC
>CAVCRI010000091.1:0-4170 GCA_963604545.1 Lachnospiraceae bacterium
AAATGCACCAAAAATCGCCGAAATAAGCAAAAGAAAGGAAACGAAAGAAAATTGCATAACGCTATGATATACAATTATATATACTTGTTTTTCTTAGATTTTCTAACCGATATTTTCGGGGTCTCAAGCCTATACTATAAGGGATAAATCGGTCTTACAATAGGAAAAAAGCTGATGCGCAAAATGAAACAAAAGTCAAAAGCCCCTTCAGTATTCCAGTTAACTCACTGACTGACTGCTATATCCACTGAAGGGGCTAGAACGAATGGCTTTGTTTTGCCATTCTTGCATAATATCGATGAGTTAACGTGTATGCATTCCTGAGATGGATATGCATTTCTTTCAGAAAATACATACCTATGTATAACCTTACGATAAGAAATGGAATTGAAGGGAGAGAAGCCTAGGTTTTGTGGGACGGAATACTACGTTCTTGGGGACAAAGAAGCATACTTTCAGGTTTTTGCTCGATAGTCGCAAGACCTTTTGACTACCGTCAAAAGTTTTTTTGACTGGAGTCAAAAGGTCTTGTCACGGCAGTCAAAAGTCCTCGAAAGCTACTTGTTTGTCCCTCTTTTCCTAGTCTTAACTCCTTAAAAATAAGGGACTATGTCCCTTAGGAGCTACAGGCTTCCCTTACTAGTTAGGCATACGCTAGCAATTGCTTGCATAGCCTGTATTGGGGGGGGTATATGGCCATCCGATTATTGCCACTTTTCTTGCTGTAAAGAAAGCACTGCTCGCAGCCCCTTCAGTGGAACTAGCAGTAATACAACACTTTACGCTAAAAACTGAAGGGGTTTTGAAAAAGAGAACTAACTTCTAAATGTCATTTTTGGCATAAAACAGAACTTAATAATGTAATCTCGTATGGAAACAGAAAGAGATATTATCCATAAATAAAAAAAGCCAGCCCTGCATACACATTATTATATACGCAGAGCTGGCTTTATTATTTTTGTTTTCCAATTTTATTTTACCTTATATACCTATTTATATATTATCCTGATAAATTTTACTTTGAAGATTTAGAGCGATATTAGAACTTCAGCGAAGCTGTGAATTCTACAGTGAATGGACGGAGATAACTACCTGTCATAATCTGGTTCTTGATACCCTTTGCCTCATCCTTGGTTATCAACTCGGCACCAGCGATGCTACCCTTGGCACCAGTCTGGTTGAGGAAGTTGACTACGGTACAACCGAGGGCGAGACGCTTGGTTGCCTGCCAGTTCAAACCACCGAAGGTCTCCCAGTGACCATTGAAGTAATATGCCTCGTTGATGTTGGCGTAGGTCTTGCTGAAGTAACGGAAACTGGTCCAGAGCTTGATGTCCTTGGTAATCATGTAGCTTGGGTCCAACTCAATGAGAACCTGAGGAATCTCTGCCACGATGTTGCCAGTGGCATTGATGGAACCAGTATAACCGTCGTTGAAAGTAACCGATGTCTCAAACTTCTTGTAGGTTGGCTTCTGATAGGTGAAGAGGAAGTGGAAATCGAAGCCCTTGAAAGGATGAGCCACAGCGTCGGTTGTCCATCCCCAGGTCTGAATGTCGTATGCCATTGGGGCAGCCTTGATCTCACTGCCATGCTGCAAATTGAGCGTCTGGTTGTTGTTGGTCTTGGAGATGTAAGACACCAATGAGGTGAGGCTCAACCAAGCGTTGTTGTAGTAGATACCCACACGACCCAGTGGCACGGAAATCTTCCCTGTATTTGGGGTGGTAGCTGGGGCAAACGCCTCAAACTTAGGATGCTGAACGATGTAAGTGAAATCGCCTGTGAAGCCGAAGTTGTCGGTCAACTTGTACGTTGCTGCCACAGAGAAGTCGTAGTTCAACCAGTTGTAACTCAAGTCTGCTGGTGCAATCTTGGTTCCATCAGCTGCTGTCGCACCGAGATAATAATCAGCGAAACGACCTACATACTCACCCTGCGCATTCTTCACGGCGGCGTTCTCACCCTTCAGCTTCTGCCACTCCAAACGAACACCATAGTAGAGATTCAACTTCTTGGTGACATCCCAATCATGGGTAAAGTAGAGAGCCAACTTGTTTTCGCTTCCCTTGTAATACTCAGAGGCATTCTTGTTGAAGTCGTAGAAATAGCCGTCGCGCAGGTTGGCATCCCAAACTCGCACGGCATAACTGCCATCAGCAGGCACGCTCTGGTCGTACATGGTTGTATTTGAGCAATAATCTATATGATAAAACCACTCGTTCACGCCGAGGCGGAAGGTGGAACTCTTAAACTTCTTGGAGAGTTCGGAGGTAAAGAAGAGCTCGTCTATCTTACCAGCGTTCAAGCAAGACATACGGGTCTGGACATACTGACCATCGTAAGACTTGGTCTGTCCGTCGATGTCACGATACATATATTTATATACACCCTGGTTATCGGCACTCTTGGTATCGATGATAGACATCGGAGTCTGATAAACCATCGCACCACGAGAATGGTCGTACTTCAAGGAAGCCTTCCAGTTCCAGCCGTTGTCAAAGCGATAGTTGTTCATCAACGAAACCTCGCTCATCGTGTTGAGACAAGCATCGTAAAGACTGGTCTGTTTCAACTCGCCTGTACGCATATCCCTGTAAGTCATTTCGTTGTCGATAGGAAGATAAGAGGTGGTACCGAGCTTGAAGTTGCCAAACTCCTTCACGCTTCCATCGCCCACATAGATGAATGGGGCACTCTGGGTGGCATAGTTATAGACGTTATGGCTGTTGGCATACTTGTACATAGCAGTCAGTTCGCCACGGTTGCCAGCATATTTCTTGGTGATGAGAGCCTTGTAGATTTGGGTGCGGTCCTGATAAGGAGTCGATTTTATCTTGAAGGTTCCAGGGTCGAAGTCCTGATACATATTGAAGCTATAGTACCAGTCCTTGCCCAAGTCGCCATTCATATTGAGCGAGAACTCCTGCAATCCGAAGTGATTGCTCTTATAGTTGAGTGTACCGTTGAAGCCTTTCTGTCCTTTCTGGGTGAAAGAGTTGACGGCATAACCGATGTTACCAGTTGTGATGGCTGTCTCCGCAATCTTGAGCAACCCTTGGTGACTCAGGCTCGCATCACCACGCCAAATGGTGTTGACGGAGTGAGGATTGGTGGCGTATGTGACAGGCAGCCCATTCTCCAAGACATTCACATCGGCTGATGGCAGACCAATCTGAATCTCACGAGGACCGTTGGCACTGGCGGCATTCAGCATCACGTTGCGGTTGCCCTCCTCCTTAGAGTTGGCGTTATCATCCTGTGCGAAAGCCACTGATACATTGACCAATGAAAGTGCGAGCGCCAAGGCTGCATTCTTTCTCATAAAATAGGTATTCATAATCTTTGCGATTTTAAATTGTTAGCGTTATTGTTTTGATTTCTGCCGCAAAATTATATAAAGGTCTGAATACCAGCTATAAGAATCATTGCATCTGATACAAAAATTCGTTCAATGTAACATTTTTAGTATTACATGAACGAATTTTCATAAGTTTTATAATAAAAGGAAGCGTGTATAACTACTATTGCTATTCCACAATACGTAATAGTTCTGCGAAGTCATCGATGACATAGTCGGCGGAAGCCAACTGCTCGCGAGTACCATTGCCGTAGGTCACGCCACAGGTCTTGGTACCAGCGTTCTTGCCCATCTCCACATCATAAATCATATCACCTACCACGATGCTATCCTCGGCATTGCCATTGATTTCTTCCAACACCTTCAATACCATGTCAGGGGCAGGTTTCACATTCACCACGTCTTCGGCGGCAACGATGCTAGACACACAGTCCTCGATACCCAACTGCTTCATATATTCCACGAGTGTGCCACGACCACGACTGCTAGCCACAGCCAACACCTTGCCCTTCTCATACAGCTGATGAATGGTGTCCAACACATGAGGGAAAGGCTCGACCACCATCTTCAACTTATTCTCATCGAATATATCCCGATAGGTCAAGGCACACTCCAAAGCCTCATCGTGCGGCATCCCATAAAGCAATTCGAAAGCTTCCTCCAAGCGCAGGCCGATAGTCTTAGCACAATCCTCACGTGACTTCACTGGAAGATTTCGTTTGCGCATGGTGTCTTGCAAAGTCTTCACGATGAGTCCCTGGGTATCCCCGATGGTCCCATCAAAATCTAAAATAATATTCTTCATTGTT
>CAVCRI010000091.1:4913-11598 GCA_963604545.1 Lachnospiraceae bacterium
TCCTTGCCATCCGATGCCTCCAATACAATGTAATCATCCTGCAAGATGGTACGCTCGTATTGGCGGATGTCATTATTATCATCAATTATCAACAAAGTTGGTTTATTGGATTGCTCATCTACCACCTGCTGGAGTTTTCCACTATTCTTGTTTCCATCGTCGATATATTGCAAAACAGTCTCATCTACGTACTGCTTTACTTCTGAAAATAAAGCACTTACAGAGTTATCAACAATTTTATCTCTATTGTGGATAAATGGAGAGTTATCATCACTTATCGAATCATTTGCAGAGGATGCACTGATCTCTCCCTCTTGTTCACGAGGAATCACGAAGTAGAAATCAGAGCCCTTGCCAAGGTCGCTCTCCACCTTTGCCTCGCCATGATGCAACTCCACAAACGACTTGACCAAAGCCAAGCCGATACCAGTACCGCTAGCTGCACCCTTGGCTTGGAAGAAACGCTCAAAAACCTTCGGAGCTTCCTCCTTGGCGATTCCCTTACCAGTATCTCGCACGTCAATACGAAGCTTGTCATCCTCTGTTTCTTTCAAGGAAACAAAGATGTTGCCACCGGCTGGGGTATATTTCATCGCATTGCTCAAGAGATTGAAAACTATTCGAGCAATCTTCTCTTTGTCTGCTACGATATAAACAGCCTGTTTCTTAACGACACTCTCTATCGAAGAAGACAAGCCATCAGAAGGGATAGTACCTTCTGAAGAAGAGGAGGAGGATTTTTCAGACGATTCAATATCGGCAGTATCTAAATGCAGCTTGATTTGCTTTCTCTCGGCAGTAACCTTGAAATCTCCTACCCAAACCTTCAATGCCTCCACAATGTCGAAGCGACTGAGTTTCAGCTCCATTTTTCCATTCTGTATCTTTCTGAAATCGAGGATGCTGCCTACCAACTGCTGCAACGCCTTGGCATTGCGCTGCACCATCTTCAAGAGTTCTCGGCTCTTTCCCTTGATACTACTATCCTCCAAGAGCATTTCCACAGGGTCGGCGATAAGAGTCAATGGGGTACGAAGTTCATGACTGATGTTCGTAAAGAACACCAATCTAGAATGGGTCAGCTCCATCACTTCCTCGTTCAGTCGTTTCAACTCCTCATTCTTCTTAGAAAGTTCCTCATTAAGTCGAGCCTTTACCACGTATCCTCGGAAGATAGCCACAACTGCGATGATACAAACCAAAAGGAAGCAGAACAAGCCGATGAGGATGTATTTCTGCGAGTTATAATCGGAAAGATAGCGGTCTACCTGCTGGTGAAGCACATTCAGGTTCTTGGTCTGTCGCTCCGCATCCTTCGCCTCCAACAAGGTGAGTTCGGCATTCGCCTTGGTAATGATAGAAGTACGCAGGTAGTTATCTCGCTGATAAGGTTGATGTTTCAGGATTTTCATTGCCAAGGCTATCACCTCGTCACCCTTGGTTGGGTAAAGGTAAGTTGCCTCGAAGATGCCATCTCGCACCAGTTCCAAGCCACCGCCCTCAGTAGCCATGGCATCCACACCTGTGTATTTATAAGGATGCTTCACGCCCATCTGCCTTGCTGCCACGTATGCGCCCCAAGCCAAACGGTCGTTGTGGGCAAAGACATAATCGAAGTCTTCTGTCTTCTTGAGAATGCGCTTCATCGCTTGTATGCCGCTCTCCTCCTTCCAGTTGCCGCCCTCTGACGCAACCACCTGAATGCCAGAATATGGCTTGATGGCATCCATGAAACCACGATGACGCTCCATGGCTGGGGACGAGCCTTCCAAGCCACGAATCTCCACGATACGCCCATTGCCTTGCAACTGCTGGGCGATATAGTTGCCCATTGCCTTGCCTATCGCATAGTTGTCACATCCGATAAAGGCGGTATATTTATCCGAATTGGTCTTTCTGTCATAGAGTATCACAGGGATGCCCTTTTCGTATGCTCGCTCCACAGCCTTGGAGATGGCACTCAGCTGGTTAGGGGAGATAATGAGCAAATCGACTCCCTCGTCTATAAACTGATTGACCTGCTTGTTTTGCAGCACATTGTCATCATTCGAAGAGGCGAGCTTCACAACAATCGAATCGTTGAGATACTCGCCCGTCTTGAGCTCTGCATTGAGTTTGTCGCGCCAGATGTCCTCGGAGCATTGCGATACGCCGATGACATACTTCTTAGGTTGCGAAGTACAACCAGAGAATAGTCCCATGAGAACTACTATTATAATAAGGTGTAAACGAGCGATGCGTTTAGTCAGTTTATCCATAACGAAGAATTTTAGTTTAATTTTCGGCACAAATTTACAAATATTTTTTGAAACCACAAGCCCCAGGTTCGTTTTTTACAAAAATCCGTCAAAGATTTATAAAAGAAATATAAAGAAAACACCGTAATTTTGCATCCGTAACAAAAACAAAGAATAAAACTATCAACGTGATATTCTCTATATCACCCAAAACAAAATAACATTATGGCTACAGCAATCATACTTGTACAATTCGCCATCGTCTTGGCGCTCATCTTCAAAGGTGCCCGTGTAGGGGGCATCGGAGTGGGATATGTGATTATCCAGTTTGTGTAGTTCAGAAGGCAACTCCCATACAAAATGCCTTTTGTACAGCAAAAATAAATACTGAAATGAAAATAAAATGGACTCATAAACGTTGGTTCATAAAAGAACATTAAATTTTGGGACATAAAAAATACATTAAATATTTGGTCATGATGAAAACAGACAACAACTCAGCAAGCAGAGGGATAGCAATCGCCAGCAAAATTTTGACGGTAGCAACCCTATCCATAGCGTCCTCGCTCCTACCAACCTCAGCCTTGGCACAAGGCACCAACGATGGGCTGGGCGGCGACGATGGCGACATAGAGTCACTATATAATAAGGTGACAAAACTGGAGAAGAAGAGCAAGGCACTCAATTTCTATGTTAACTTTGCGGAATCTTTTCAAGCACAGCACGACTCCAGGACGGGCGAATGGACTTCTCGATTCTACAACAAGAATCTCAGAATAGAGATGACGGGATGGCTAACCGACAATCTCTACTATCGCTTCCGCCACCGCCTCAACAAAACTGATGCGCCGATGAGCGAGGACAACTTTGCCAAGGCTACCGACTATATGATGGTGGGTTGGAAATTTAACGACACATGGAGCATCCAAGGCGGTAAGAAATGCCAGGCACTGGGTAGCTTCGAGTTTGACGAGAACCCGATGTTCATCTACCAATACTCGGATATGGAGGACAACGTGGATAGCTCGAAGGGTGCGCTCAACGTGCTCTTCAATCCTAGCAAAAGCCAACAATTCTCGGCAGAAATCAGCAACACCTACAATGGCAAGCTGAAAGATGAGTTTGGCGAGAATGCCAAGGTGACAAGGGGTTACACGACACGAGGCAATATCACAACGCTAGACATGGAGACGCTGGAGGCTTCCAACAATCCGTTGACCTACAGCTTGGGATGGAACGGCAAGTTCTTTGAAGGCAAGTTGCAAACCCGCTGGTCTTACTCACTTCGCACACAGGCAAAGGGCAAGTACAGCCGCTTCGTGAGACTGGGCCAGAAGCTGAACCTGAAGAAGTTGCAGTGGTACGTAGATTACAACTTTACCTACGATGACTTAGACAGAATGAAGATTGCATCCAACGAACTCATCGACGGACTGGTGAATAGATTTGTTCTTGCGGATGCCACAGCAGGACAAGCAAGCGCCACGGCTACGTTATCCAATGGTGCTGAAACGCAAGCCGACGCAGGCGATTACAAGAACCTCTACCTCAGCAAGGTACGTTATCAGGGAATCGTAACCAAGATGAACTGGCAGTTTGCGCCAGACTGGAACCTGATGCTGAAAGGAATGTGGGAAACGGCAAGTACCCCAAAGTATGAGGAGTTTAAGAGCTATCGCAAGGCTTTCGGTTACATCGGAAGCTTGGAGTATTATCCTGCAAGAAAAGAGAAACAAGACCTTCGCCTATTCCTCGCATACATAGGCAGGAAGTATGACTATAGTAAGAGATGCGGACTGAAAGATTACAATACAGACCGCATCGAGCTGGGCATTATGTATCGTCTGAAGGCATACTAAATAAACTAGTTCGTTTTTTACAAAACAAGGTTCGCTTTTTATAAATGGAATATCAGGAAAAGGCAGTATCTTTGCAACGTGAAAAGGAAATAATAACAATAAAACTCATAACATTATGGCTGAAGAAAAAAAATATAGAGTAGAGAGTGACCTCTTGGGTGAGCTCAAAGTTCCTGCTGATGCACTATACGGTGTACAAACACAGCGCGGTATCAACAATTATCACATCTCTCGCAAGACGATGGTCGACAACCCAGACTTCATCATCGCCATCGCTTACGTGAAGTTGGCTGCCATCGAGACCAACCATTCGCTCGGTGTCATCAATGATGAGATTTCGGGAGCCATCTCTCAGGCTTGCCGTGAAATCATCGACGGCAAGTGGCACGAGAACTTCCCTATCGACATGGTACAGGGCGGTGCCGGTACATCCGTCAACATGAATGCCAACGAGGTTATCGCCAACCGTGCCCTTGAGATTATGGGGCACAACAAGGGCGATTATCAGTACTGCTCTCCTAACGATCATTGCAACTGCGGGCAGAGTACCAACGATGTATACCCTACCTCTATCCGCTATGCGCTGATTCGTATGAACGCACATCTGGTTAGTGCCTTGACAGGCTTGATTAGTGCATTCAGATACAAGGCAGACGAGTATGCGGATGCCATCAAGATGGGGCGCACCCAGTTGCAGGATGCTGTTCCTATGTCTTTCGGTCAAGAATTCAACGCCTATGCCAATAACTTGGAGGAGGAAATCCTCAACCTGGAGCGCAACGTGAAACTCTTGCACGAAATCAACATGGGTGGTACTGCCATCGGTACGGGTCTGAATGCCGTTCCAGGCTTTGCCAAGCTCTGTGCTGCCAACCTTAGCAAGTTGACTGGCGAGAACTTCGAGACTGCCACCGACCTCGTGGAGGCTACTCCAGACACAGGTGCATACGTAAGCTACTCATCTGCACTTAAGAGACTGGCTGTCAAGCTCTCCAAGATATGCAATGACCTTCGTCTCATGGCATCAGGTCCTCGCTGCGGCTTAAACGAAATCAACCTACCTCCTAAGGCTCCAGGTTCTTCTATCATGCCGGGCAAGGTAAACCCAGTTATCCCAGAGGTAACCAACCAGGTTTGCTTCAAGGTCATCGGCAACGACACCACCGTTAGCTTTGCCGCCGAGGCTGGTCAGTTGGAGTTGAACGTGATGGAGCCAATCATCACCGAGAGCCTCTTCGAGAGCTTGACATGGATGAAGAATGCCATCGAGACCCTTACCTCTGAGTGCGTGCTCGGCATCAGCGTCAACAAGGAGCACTGCTACGAGATGGTAAAGAACAGCATCGGCATCGTGACAGCTCTCAACCCTATCATCGGCTACAAGAAGAGTAGTAAGGTAGCTAAGGAGGCTCACGCCACAGGTCGCTCCGTATACGATATCGTGATAGAGCAAGGCATCATGAGCAAAGAAGAACTCGACAAAGCACTCGACCCTAAGGAGATGCTGCACTCCCATAAGTTCACACTGAAATAGAATACTTTGCTAGAAAATCAGAAATATCATACTTAGAAAACAAAGGTTTGACATAAGACTTACAATCCAAATATATGTAACAAAAGCCTGCAAACGCTTTTCTGTCCTAGAAAAGAAGTTTGCAGGCTCTACTTATTGATTTCGATAAGCCAATGGAGTGATGCCAGCTCGCTGCTTGAAGAAGTTGGTCATCGCACTCTGGTCGCTGAAATGCAAATAGTCGGCAATTTCTCCCATGGTCATATCCGACTGCTTCAAGAGATTGCATATCTCCTTATACAATAGGGAGGTAATATGGTCATTGACCGTGGTACCAGAAATTTCCTTCACCATACGCGAAAGATAAGGCGAAGAGACATTCAGCTTGTCGGCATAGAAGCGTATCTGCCGCAATCTCCTCATCCACTAGAATGCACTCTGCCTCAAAATCAGGCGAAGCCTCAGAAAAGGTAACGACATGCTTAGGCGAGACGACCAGCAGGTCACTTGGCTTCAGCTGACACATACCCTCGCCTGCCTCAATCGATTGTTGCAGCACTTCCATCTTAACATTCCCTCTCTTCACCAACAAGACCTTGGTAAAAAGCGTCCTCTCGCTAGCCATCTGGCTCAAAGATTCTGCTTGCGAATCATCAAAGGCCACATGGGCAGCATAGGCGCCAAATATGTCTTGCAAATGATGACCGATGGCAAAATCCATCAAATTATAAATCTGCTGTTTCATCATAACATTTCTGTTTGGTCGCAAATATACAACTTTATTTGAAAACCTGCAAGAAGAATCAAGAAAAACCATCAATAAGAAAGTAGAAAACAATATGAGATACAAGATATACACACAACTTATCCCAACAAATCAAAGCTGATAATCAACAAGTTAAAATATTTATCCACAGTTATCCACAACAGTGTGGAAAACATTATCAAGATAATTGTGGAAAAGTGTGGAAAAGTTTAGAGCATAAAAAAACACTAACTAAAAAGTTAGTGTCTCTTTTAAGTAGCGGGGGTGGGACCCGAACCCACGACCTCCGGATTATGAATCCGACGCTCTA
>CAVCRI010000092.1:0-11379 GCA_963604545.1 Lachnospiraceae bacterium
TTACATTGCAGTCCTTCGGTATGAGGTCTTGCGTATAAGGTCCTGTGAGATGATTTTCCGCTACGACTGCCACCGAAGGCAATGAGGCAGCCTTTACCTGCTTTACCTTCTGTTCAGCAAGTTTCTGGGCTACTTCCGATTGGCGGATGTCGATGTTGTTGTCTGCCGCTTTCTGCTGCCAAGTGTCCTGAGCGGTGATGGCAGAGAGTGCATTGATATCCGTGTTCAACTCATTTTTGTCGGGAACGATAACCGTCTGTTCTGGCAAATGAAGTGTTGTGACCAATTGGTGATTGATGATGGCAGAGGCATCGGTAAGCTTTTTCAGCGTGAGCTCAAGGCTCTTCAACTGATAGTCATATCGGGTGATGTCGTTCTTTAAGACTGTACCTTGCTCATGGCGAGCTTTCATCTGTGTGATCTCTTTTTGGGTAAGTTCGATATTCTGCTGCACCACGTCCATCTGATTGCTCAATTTACATAGGTCAAGATAGTAACCAGTCAATAGAAAGCGTACCTCTTGTCGGTTTTTCTCGACATTAAGCTCAGCCAATCCTTTTCCCAATTCTGCCATGCGGATGCCTGAGCGGATTGCGCCACCAGCATAAACCACCTGTGCCACTTGGGCAGTAAAGCTATTCCCCCAGTGAGGCGTGTCCTGCTTTCCGTTTGCCACAGGGATGACACCCACGCCAGGAACAATGTAGTCTGTCGTTCCACTGGCAGAAAAGCCCCTTGAAAGCATGAAGGCATTTCCTGTATAAGAACCTTGAAGCCCCAAGTCAACACTCGGAAGCATTGCAGATTTGGCGGCAGTCACCCCTTCATTGGCAGCTCGAAGAGCCACCTCGCTCACCTTTACTTTCTGGCTTCTTTGGTCTGCAAGCTCGTAAAGTGCCTTTAGGGTCATTGGCTGACTTGCCTTTAGGGTCATGGTCTGACTTGATGATTGAGCCATAGCCCAAGCCGAGCCTCCCAACAATAGGAGGCTTACAGATAAGATTTTCTTTATCATTCGTATTATTTTATAATGTTCTTTTTTACCCTTTTACCTTTTTACTTTTTTACCTTTAATAGTTTTTCGGGTGCAAAGGTACGGCGATTTTGGCAAACTTTCGTTTTAAATATATCGCAGCGAATGGACTTTTACGGAATAAAAGTTCTTTTATCTCACATTTATTCCGTACTTTTGCAAACAAATTGGGAATAAAGAGTCCAGTAGATTTGCTTTTCCCTTCGGACAGCGATTTACAATTCGCAGATTTAAGAAACAAATGGAATTATCAGAACTAAGCAGTTATCAGGAAGCCAGCCTCTTGATGTCTAATCTGGAGGAATGGCAGGATGGTCCGCAAGTGTTGACTTACGGGGCGATATTGATTTGCCGCAAAGGTTGTGCGACATTGAATGTGAACTATAAGGATTGGGAAATGTATGAGGGGGCGGTGATTACCGTCTTCCCGAATGATGTAGTGGAGTTGAAATTGAAGAGTGAAGAACAACTTAAATTGAAGAGTGAAGAACGAAGAGTGAAGAATTCAAGTGCTCCTCAGGCAGTGTATTCTTCTGAAATAGAAGCAAGAAAACAAGAGAATTCTTCACTCTTCACTCTTCGTTCTTCACTTAAATATTCTTCATTTTTTGAAGTCGAGATGCTGAAGTACAATCCTTCGCTCTTGCGAGAGGCAAGCTTGCAACTGGAGCAGACTGTTTATTCTTCTCTTCGGGAAGACCGATGCCGACAAAACACGCCAGTTGTCACAAACATTATCAACAACATGTTTGCCCTGCTAAAGGTATATTTCGAACAGTCGGAATGCACTTGCATCTCCCAGTTGGTCTTGTGCCAACTAAAGGCGTTCTTCATCGGCTTTCATGAGTATCTACAGCGCAATCCTCAGTATCGTCCAGACGAGGTGAAGTCGTATCGGGTTCGTGAGTTGTTCAATCGTTTCATGATGCTGATGGAACGAGATTATAAGCAGTCTCGTGATGTAAACTATTACGCAGACTTGATGAACATATCTTCTAAGTATCTCACTAACATCGTGCGCCAAGTGACAGGTCATACTCCTAAGACCATCATCGATCAGTACGTCATCCTCCAGCTCAAGATGCAGCTTAAACGCAGCAATCAGAGCATTAAGGAGATGGCATGGGAGTATCATTTCACAGATGTCAGTTTCTTCTGCCGCTATTTCAAGAAGCATACCGGACTGACTCCCCAGCAGGTAAGGGAATGACTTCCGAGTACTTCTGAAAATTACTTCATATACTTATTGTGACTGTCTGCCGAGGATTGTTTAGCTGTCTATTTTCTATCTCACATAGCACAAGCATTACACAACATATCACTAGTTTGCTCCCAGTACCTTCCAGTCGTCTATCAATTTGAACAGGCGCGGAAGGGCGGGCTTATAGCTGTCAGGGTAGGTGAGGGAATAGACGAAGAGCAACTTGCCACTCTTGATGAACTTGTCGTAATGACTATATCCATCCATTCGCACCCCGTTCTCATAGACAGGACCGGAGAGGAGAAAGGCGGAGTCATGCATCGTTTTGTCTGCATGGAGTTTTTGAGCGAGCGAATCGGCGCAAGCTTGGAGGGTAGGGCTGTAGTTAGGAGTGACGTAACTCTCCAGAATGATGTTGGTATGGTCGGTGTAGGAGAAGCGGGCATAGCCTTGGTATTGCGACAGGGAGGTGTCCTCTTGCTGGAAGAAGCAAGGGTACTTGACCGTGTATCCAAAGTCCGGGTCACGATATTCTTTCATCGGTGCCATCTCCACCTTAGTCTTGAACTCCGAGACAGGGGTGCGTTGTTCTTTCTTCATCTCATGGCTGACATTGATGATGAAGTTGGTCACCATCAACAGGACAATCGCTATCAAAAAAATCTTCTTCATTCCTTTGCTTGTTTATGTTTATATATTCTTTTTGCCGTTACAACCAGTAATTTTGTGCAAAGGTAGGAAGAAGATGAGAATATCGCAAAAATATTGTATGACATTTGTCTGACAATTGACAAGAACAATATCTTACAAATGACAAACGAATGTCAAATAGTGGTGATGATTGTTTGAGAACTATCTGACAACCAAGCTGTAAGTTTTTCCTCTTTCTGACTCAATCATGAGGTTGCTGTTTTGCTCGATGACAGGTTTGATGCGACGAATCAAGGTATAGAGCGTTTCGCTGGCATCTGGCTTTTTGGGCCAAAGTGCCTCGCAAATCTCTTGTTTGGAGAGCTTGTGGTGTGGATTCTCGAAGAAGAGTTGCATCAGTTGGTGCTGCATCGGAGTAAATTTGATGGCTTCTCCGCTTTCTTGGTTGTAGAAAGAATCCTCTCCTTTTGAATAGTTCATCGTTCCGACATGGTGAGTTGCTCCTAAAATCTCTAAGTTCTTATCTGAAGATTCTCGTGTCTTTAAGTAAAGACTTCTTGTCGCATCCTCTTGATTTTTAATGGATAATGCAGAAACGGTTAAAGTATTCTTGCGTCGGAAGTAGTAAACAGACCATACTGCCCAAAGCATTGCCATGAGACTCAGTGTTATAGGTGTGCGCTGGTTACTCATGCCGAAGACATCAGCCATCGAACAGTTGGCGTAGCCTTGGATGGAATGTTGGTTGAGCTGCATCTCTTTGCTGCTTAATTGGTTGGTACTTGTCGATGTAGGCTGGTATCCATTTCCTTTCCGCTTGCCAGATTTGTCTTCCACGACATAGCAGAGGATGCTGTTCTCCTTGAGCAAGTCGATGTTGAGGTGGGAGCGATAGCTCTGTATGGTGTCGGGCGTAATCCATTGGTCCTTGTTCTCCTGGATGGTGATGACCAATGCCTGGTCCATGTCGGCAATGATAGAGTCTTGCATGCGGTGGTAACTGCTGATGCTAGAGAATATCGCTGACATCATGAGGATGGCGAAGACGATAAAGGAGTGATATGCTTTCAGTTTCATGATTCAAATGCTTTTATAAGATGCTTTTGTAAAACACTTTTGTAAGATGTATATGTGATAAGATGTATATGTTCCCGATGCTGGTGCTGGAGGCATTCTGCATCATCGAATGCAAAAGTACATAATTTTTGCGATTATGCACCATTTCTCAAAGATAATTTCTGATAAATTTCGTTAACAGGCAGGCACTTTGTGGATGTCAGATAGATGTCAGACTAATGTCAGCCATGTTTTTCGTTCGTTTTCTCCCTTCTTTATACCTTTGCCGTCGAAAAACAAAACGAGACAGAAACTATGAAGAAAAGAAGATTATGGGTAAGCATGATGATTCTGCTGGGCATCAGTTCTTGGCAGGATTTGATGGCGCAAGAAGTTTCCGACAAGGTAAGCAGTTCTGTGACTAATGATTCGAAGAATGATGTGACCAATGATTCCATCGCCTTGAACGAGGTAGTGGTGAAGGCTTCTAGAATCGTCAACAAGGTGGATGGTATGTTGGTCTATCCGAGCGAAGTGCAGAAGCAAAACTCTCATTCGGGCTTCTCGCTATTGGGCAAGTTGGCTTTGCCGAATATCCGTGTGGATGAGGCGATGCATTCCATTTCGGCTGTAGATATGAAGGGCAGTGTGCAGGTGAGAATCAATGGCGTGATTGCTACGATGAATGATTTGCAGATGCTCGATGTGGCTAGCATCCAGTCGGTGGATTATATCAACAGTCCTGGCGTGAGATACGGCAAGGACATCGCCTACGTAATCAATATCCGTACCAAACGGAGCGAGGTGGGGAGTTCGTTGGGATTCGATTTCCTGAACGCTCTGACCACCCAGGCTGGGCGCAACAGCGTATATGGTTCGTTGAATCGGGGCAAGAGCCAGTTCTCGCTTTTCTATGAGTTTGGCTATGCCGACCATAAGTCTGGCAATATGCAGCAGCGTGCGCAATATCTGCTGAATGATGGTACGGAGCGTCAGATTTCCCGCCAAACGATCAGTTCCTATAGCAAAAGATATACCAATGCTTTGCAGATGAAATATAACTTGGCAGACTCCGCCTCGTATGTCTTCCAGACCACGATGTCTTTCAATTTCGAGAACCATCCTCGCACGTTTGGGGAACATCTCATCTCCGAGAAGGATTTCTCTTCAGGGGATAGGGCATCCGAAAGTTTGATGTCAGAGCAGGCCTCCTCAGAATACACAGCTCATAGCAGTGACAAGAGCCGTGACTTTACTCCTGTGCTCGACCTCTATTTCTATCATCAACTGGGCAAGCACCAGTCTCTATCGGCAGATGTGCTAGGTACCTATATCCGCACGAAGAGTGACAGTTATTATGACGAGGGAGCCCCTTACAGAAGTATGGTGGATGGCAATACCTATTCGTTGATTGGCGAGGCTATCTATGAGAATCGCCTGAAACCTTTCACTCTGTCGGCAGGCGTTCATCTGAACTGGAAGTATATGGACAATGTGTATTCGGGCGATGTGGAGAGTGTGAACGGCATCCATACCTCTGGCATCTACGGCTTTTCGGAAATCAAGGGAAGTTTGGCTAAGTTGAACTATGTGGCTGGCTTCGGGTTGAGCAATCAGCGGTATCGACAAGGGGAGAATAGTTATAACTTCTGGTTGTCTCGCCCAAAGTTGACGTTGGCTTATCCTTTCACCTCAGCCTTGCAACTGCGCTACATCTTTGAACTTTCCCAGCATGTGTCGCAAGTAGCTATGATTTCAGATACTCGCATTCGCACGAACAGTATGGAGTGGATGGTGGGCAATCCTTCGCTTCGACCATGTGGCAGGTATGAGAACACATTAATGCTGATGTATCAGAAACCTCGCATCAGTTCGTCGTTGGAGTTGACGTACCGTATCAATCGCCATCCTAACTTGGCGAAGTATGTTCGAACGGATGATAACCAGTTTCTCTATATGCAGGCGAATCAGCCTTATTGCAACATGCTATATGTTTCCAACTATACGAACATCCAACTTATCCCCGATCATCTTTCGCTCATGCTGAATGGTGGCATCTATCGCTACTTCAATAAGGGCGATGAGTACTTCCATTGCTACACGGCTTACAATTATGGAGGTAGCTTGCAGGGATATTGGGGCAAATGGTCAGTGATGGCGTATGCCGACAATGGCTGGAACTTTATGGAGGGCGAGATGATAGGTCATCAGCCCATTAACCTCACTGCTTCCGTCAGCTTTCGCCTTAGTAATTTTAATCTCTCGCTCCATATAGAAAATCCATTCATGGCTCATCCGAAGACTGATTCCTCAGAAATCGTCAATGCCATGCTGCACAAGCAAATAATGGAGAGAAACAGCGTGTATGGCAATGTCGTTTATCTCAGCTTGTCTTGGAATATCAACCGAGGCAAGAAGTATCAAGAGATACAGAAGAACATTCAGAACAAGGAGCGAGAGACGGGAATCTTGAAATGATGTTTGTCGGTATTTAGTATTTCGAAAATAAAAAGCCATGCTTGGGTTATAGAAATGTCAAGCATGGCTTTATCCATATTGTATTTTCAAAGATAACTTAACCCAGCAACTTTTTTACTTCGTCGATGTTCTTATTAAGAGTTTGTGCAATGATTTCCATGCTTAACCCATTTTTCAGCATCGCCTGTGCCATAGCCTTGATTTGCTCGCTTTGCTGGTTGATTTGCTCGCTTTGCTGGTTGATTTGCTCGCTTTGCTCGCTAATCTTAGCCAACTGGTTAGATACTTGCTTGTTAAGTTTCATCACTTGGGTATCACGAGCCTCAAGTACAGAATAGAATTCGTCCTCGTCATTCATCTCTTGTCTTACTTCTGCATTCATTGTCGCCAAACTTAAGCGGCGGAGAATATGCATCATCTCAGGGTCGTCATCATAGATGGTTTCGTCTAGGCAAATGATTTGCTGGCTGTCTTTGGTTCTTTGAGATTGGTCGAAGACACTGAGCACTTTTTCCAGATGATTGTTTATCTTGCCATGAAGCAACGGAATCTGGACAATAATGCTATCATGAATCAAACTGTTGATGAATGGGTCGGTCTCTCCATGCTCAACGGCATCACCATTATAATCTACAGCTTTATGATTTACATAGACTACAGGTTCGTCTATTTCACCTATGCGATGTCCCAAAAGATATACAGCAACCATAGGGATTGCATACCCTTTGCCTTTTCCTTTTTTCTGGATATTTTCCTCGGCGTTGTATTGTGCGGCAAGATAGCGACGGAAACGCAGGGTCTCAGTCTCAAGCCATGTCTTTTGCAGTTCAATCAAGATAAGGCGTGTGTCGCCTTGTTTTTCCTTTACTCTTGCGGCAAAGTCGATTCTGAACATCGAAATCTTGTCGCGAGTGATGTTGGGATGCTCATGTCTGCGCATTTCCACGCTTACAACTTCCTTTTTGAGCAAGGCGGAAAGCACGGTCTTTGCTATGCGTTCATCTTCCATCATGAATTTGAACACAGAGTCATATATTGGGTTGGCTACAGTAATTTTCATATTTGTTCCTCCATTGTCTTGTTTTTGGTGCAAAGATAGCATTATTATTTTAAACTCACAAATAAATGGAGATAAAATGATATGGAAATGCTCTTTTTTTACAGAATGTATTCCAAGTCCACGACCCCAAGCCAACGCCCGAACTTCCTGCCCACTTCCTTGAACTCAGAAACCTGCTTAAATCCAAGCCTCTCGTGCATCCTCACGCTTGCCTCATTACCCTCGGTGATGCAAGCGATGAGGGCATGGAAGCCTTGCGCACGGCAAAGGTCGATGAGATGGTTCACCATCAGGCTTCCGATACCTTGGTGAGTGGCATCCTTGTGGAGATAGATGGTGGTTTCGAGCGAATGGGAGTAGGCGGCACGCTGCTTCCAGAGGTGGGCATAGCAATAGCCCAGTATCTCGCCATCCTTCTCATAGACAAAGTAAGGGAATTGGGCGGATATGTCCTTGATCCTGTTGGCCATCTCTTCTGCCGTAATCGGCTCAGTCTCAAAAGTTATTGTCGTTTCCTTGATGTAATGGTTATATATGTCAACGAGTGCCTTCGCATCGGATAGTCTGACGGGGCGAATATGTTTCATCTCTTCTTTTTCTTTTTGACAAGTCATATCTTCTCTTCCTATTAGTATTTCTCTATAAATGAGTTGTTTTCCTAATAAATTCCCCAAGCAAGGGGATTAAACCTTGCTTGGGGAATTCTGATGATAGAGCTGGCTTTACGCTAGCTTTATTTTACAATTTAAACTTGTAACCGATGGTAAACTGGAGCACGTTGGTGTAGCCATCGCCATGCTTCCATACCTTGGTGGCGCCAATGTTATAGCGAGCGTCCAATACGAAATTGTCAAACTCATACGACATGCCTACAGGTACTGCCAAGTCGAAGGTGTTGACATCTTTAGCATTGTCCTTGCTCACCATAAAGCCTGGCTGCAAGCCAGCCTTGAGAGCAAAGCCCTTGGCTGCATAATAGTTGAGCGTTACAGGGATATTCAAGTATCCTGGGTTCCAGGTATAATCATCCCACTTGCATCCTTGAAAGGAATAAACAAGTCCGCCCGCAATAGCCACCTTTCTGTTGATTTGGTGTTGCAACTCGGCACCAAAGGCAAATCCAGCCTTCCAGTCGCCTTCTCCTACCGTAGAAACGTTAAGACCTATCTTTGGCTGGATGGTAGTTGCACCTGCTCTGTTCTGTGCAAAAGCTCCCATGCAAGTGGAGAGCGCCAATGCTGTGATAAATAGTAATTTCTTCATAATCCAATCATTTTAAGTTGTTATTACTGATTTACGCGTTGCTTAGTGCAAATGTATGAAAAAAATAGATAAGTAGGTATCTTTTGGCGGGTTTTTAAAAGTTTTATATGTTTTTTAAGGCTTTTTACTTCCCATGATATCAGATTATCTGATTTGCTCTCTTGTTTATTGGGGAGGATTCTTTTCTTATGTTTAACCATTTATTATTCTATCCATATCTAAGTGTAATTTTCGTTAAATCTAGGAAAAGTCTTGCATTCAGCTAAATAAAGTTGTATCTTTGCCTAGGAGAAAGTTATGTTCTCAGTCTCAGAACTTATGTTCTCAGTCTGAAAACACAAGTCCTGAGTCTCAAAACATAAGTTCTGAGACTGAGAACATAGAATTTACCTAGAGTAAAATACTTATGTATCTAGGGATAAATAGAAATTCATCTAGTAATAACAATAAATAGTGAGGGGATATGGCAAAGTACAAACTGCAAGAGATGCCTGACATGCGTAATGAGGGCAAGAAAAGGGTGTACCCAAAGATGGTGGTCAACAAGACGATGGGACGTGAGGAGTTCATCAAGCGAATGCAAAGCTATCATGGCGGCACGGCACCAGCCATGGTGGAGGCGGTGCTGATGAATGTGGAGGACATGCTGGTGCGCCTGCTCTCCATGGGCTATAATGTCAACTTGGGCAATATGGGCACTTACTCGCTGACGCTTGGTTTCGAGGATGATAAGCCTCGTGAGATGCAAGGTGATAAGGACAAGATGCTTTATCGCAAGGTGGGCGTGAAGGATGTCAACATCAAGGCATCTGCCGAACTGGTGAAGGAGGTGAAACTTGAGACCGACCGTGACTTGGAGCGTGACATGGGAGGCGTGAGCCGTCTCTACAAGAAGAAGTATACCCGCGAGGAGCGCATCGCCCGTGCCTTGGAGGTGATAGATAGGGATGGCTTCATCAGCCTCAGGGACTATGCTTATCTCAACAACCTCAGTCGTTCCGTAGCATCGAACGACCTCAAGGAGATAACCCACGATGCATCTTCGCCGATAGCGTCGAGAGGGCAGCATAGCCATAAGGTTTGGGTAAGGAGAAAGGAGGGAGAGTGATGCAAATGAAGAGTATGTTGAAATATGTAAAGGTAGGTTTGGTCTTTGCCAAGGGAATCCTCGGATTCCGCAAGAAGCAATATCGCTTGTCCTTTGTGCATGATACGAAGGACAATATGTGGTATATTGATATGCCTTGGCCAGGCGACAGGCATAACTTGGCGATGGTGTCGGGTAGCAACAAGCTGCTCGACTTCCTTTGCGAGGAAGAGGACGACAACTATGTGACGGTGGATGTCCTGCCTCGTAACAAGCAAGAGAAGCATGTTGGGTATTTCGTATGTGAGCAGACGGAAGCCTCACTCTTTGGTGGAAGTTTCTATGAGGTGAAGGGATTGGAAGGCTTCGCTCGTGAGATTTGGATTTGCCCAGTGACGCTCTGCGTGTTGGGGCATTATCCGAAATACCTGTACATAAGGAAAATTTCAAGTAAGGATAAGGCGGAAGAAAAGGTTGCGTATGCTCAAGCGAAAAAGGAAATAAATGAAGTGTTGGAGGCTAATGATGAATTTGAAAGAACAGGAGAAGCTAGTACTTTGGATGAAGTTGTAGCTAGAAGTCATCAGAGGCATCCATGGTTGAAATAAGGCTAATAAATCTCGAAGACCTCCCTGGGTGCGCTGGTCTTCGGGATGCGTGGGAGGTCATATTGCTTGCAAAGATACAATCAATTATCGTAACTTCCAATTGTTTTTGGATATTTTTCTAAAACAGACAAGAAAGTGACTTGATAATTTGGAGATTTCAAATCTTTTCGTTACTTTTGCGGCATAAATATATTAAGGAAGGGAATGATTATGGCAGCAACTGTATTTAATCAAGCACAGCTTGAACTCTTAGAAATGATGCACTGGATAAAAAGTCCAGAGGCATTAGCCGACTTAAAGCAAGCTATTTCTGACTTTTTTGCAAAGAAAGGTCAAGAGGAATTGGATGCTATGTGGGAACGTGGCGAAATGACGCAAGAAAAGCTAAAGAGTTTTGAGACTTTGCATGAGAGGACTCCCTATCGTAAATAATCATGAATATAGTTCTCGATACCAATTGCCTGATTATAGCTATATCTAGGCAAAGTCAATTCCATCAAGTATGGCAAGACTTTCTGGCTGGTAAATATACGTTATGTATTACAAATGAAATCATAGAGGAATATATTGAGGTATTGTCTCGCAATATTTCGCCTTTGGTTTCTGAACTATTTGTCTCTGCTATTCTGAACAGAAAAAACGTGAAGAAAGTGTCTCCATCTTTTTCTTTTCATCTGATAGAGGCTGATGTTGATGACAATAAATTTGTAGATTGCGCCATTGTTGCAAATGCTAAATACATAGTGACGGAAGATCATCACTATGATGTTCTTAAAGACATTCCATTTCCCAAGGTGGATGTGATAAAGCTAAATGAGTTTTTGCTAGAATTGCAGAACAACTAAATTCCTAGTTATACCATATAGCCTTTCAGTATTTGGCTTGCTGAAAGGCTTTTTTGTGCATATAAGTCAAGAAAGTGGCTGGATAATTTGGTGAAAT
>CAVCRI010000093.1:0-11299 GCA_963604545.1 Lachnospiraceae bacterium
CCAAGAAAAGGGTGAGGGATGTGAGGGATTTTTCGGCAAAACTTTTTTATACGTGTGCGTACGTGAGCATCAAAACTACTGTGCCTCAAGATAGATGACACGTGAAGACCAGCAGTTCTTCTTGTTCCAGTCTACATCGTGTGTGTAAGGCATCTCCAAGCCGTGCTCCATCAAGAACTTGCCTGAGTATGACTTGCCCTCGCAATCGAGAGGCTTGTTGTCGATGACATCCAGCTCGCGTACCTTGTACATCTTATTGGCATCAAGACCTGCCATCTTCACTCTTGGCAAGTGACAGTTGTAGAAGTTGGCAAGTTTCCACCAGTAGAACACAGCCTTGTCCTTAGCCTCGCTTACATACATGATGGAAGACAAGCCCTGGTTGTCGAATGGAGAAACCAAGCGATAGAGGTCACCAAACTGTACCACTGGACGAATCTCCTTGTATTCAGAGATGGCCTTCTTACAGAGTGCCTTCTCCTCATCGGTCATGTTCTTAGGCTGAATCTCCATGCCAAGACGACCGCTCATCGCCACGTCTATACGATACTTCAGGCTGGTGGTGCGGAAGACGGTGTGGTTAGGCACAGCCGAGATATGACTACCCATGGCGATGGCTGGGAAGAAATAGCTGGTACCATACTGCATATAGATGCGCTGCATGGCATCGGTATTGTCGCTAACCCAGAACTCGTCGAAGCCACGAAGGAATCCCCAGTTGGCACGACCACCACCACTGGCACAGCACTGGATAACGACATCCTTGAACTTGGCACGAATGCGATCCATCACCTTGGCGAAACCTGCGTGATAAGCGATGTTGAGATGGCTCTGGTCTGCCATCGAGAGATACTGGCTGCCATGGTTCATGATAGGCATGTTGGCATCCCACTTGATGTAAGCTATATCTGGATATTTAGTAAGTAAATTGTCTACCACGCTATATACGTAATCTTGCACCTTAGGGTTGGAGAGGTCGAGCACGAGCTGAGTGCCACCACGACCCAACACAGCATCACGCTTAGGAGCCTTGACTATCCAGTCTGGATGCTTCTCATAGAGCTCGCTCGTGGTATTGGTCATCTCTGGCTCAATCCAGATGCCAAACTTCACACCGTTCTTCTTGGCATCACGAAGCAAACCCTCGATGCCATCAGGCAATTTCTTCTTGTCAACCACCCAGTCACCGAGCGCACAGTTATCGCTATTGCGCTCATACTTGGTGCCAAACCATCCATCATCCATCACGAAGAGCTCGCCACCCATGCTGTGGATGTCTGCCATCATCTGGTCCATACCCTTCTGGTTGATGTCGAAGTATACACCCTCCCAAGAGTTGAGGAGGATGTCACGCTCCTTGTCGCCATGGGCGAGGATGTACTTGCGTCCCCACTTATGGAAATTGCGGCTAGCGCCACCCAGTCCTTCCGTAGAATAGGTGAGAGCGAGCGCAGGAGTCTTGAAAGTCTCCCCCTTCTTGAGGTGATACTCAGAGTTATCCTCGTTGATGCCAGCGAAGAAATAATGATATTCCGTATCGTCGGTAACAGTCTTCAGACGATAGTTGCCACTATACACGAGAGCAGCGCCAATCACATCTCCCACATTCTCCTGGGCCTTGCCATTAAGCGAGAACATCACCTCGGCATGGTCGGTATGCGAAGGACGGGTACCATCTGTGTTACGGATAATAAACTCACCTGGAGCCAACTTCTCATTGTTCACGTTAGCCTCATTCGCCCATGTACCAGAGAGATGGCTCATCCATACATCGCCACGACGGATAGGCAGCATGGCGGAAGCAAAGGTAGTAAGGGTAACCGTGCCCTTCTCTCCATTCTGAATCTCAGTCCAAGCCTCAATCATATCGACATCATTGTATGCACGATACTTCAGGTCTACCTTAATATTATATACAGGGTCCTTGAGGTGGATGGTCGTGACGGTGGCATTGCCCTCTTTCTTGACATCGCTACCCGTGGCTACGAGAGCGGTGGAGAGATTACCATCGCTGTGGCGCATGGCGAAGGCAGCCTCAGCCGGCGTATTAAGACCGTATGCAGGATATACATCCATACGACCATCCGTAGCCACCTTAAGATTCTGCAAATCACTGTTGTTCAACTTGGTACCGAAATACAAATACTGTGCAGGCTTGCCATTCTCCACATCGAGGATGAGCGACATACCCTTGGTGTTAACCGATACCTGTTCTGCCATCGCAGGCATTGCGATGGTCATGAGTAAGAGTGCTATTGATTTTAACTTCATACGATATATAGTTCAGTTGTTAGTTACTATAAATATTTGTCTATATTCCCCAAGAAGATGGATTTCTCTATCTTTCGGTAGCAAAATTATAAAAAATCCCAATACGCTCCAATACTTTCTTGATTTATTTTCGGTGGATAGCATAAAAGGGCAAACAATAGATAAAATAATACCATTTTAAGGAATAATATCATCTAAAATTTGCGGTGTTCAAATAATAATACTACCTTTGCCGACGGCAAAAAATAATAGAATATTGTAACGAAAGGAAACATAAGGAAATATGAAACTCAAAATTCACTTCAACCATAAGGAAGAGCTTTGGAACTCCTGGTCGCATGCAGGTGGCATCTTGCTCGGGGTCGTCTTTGGTGCCATCTTCCTATATTGGTGTTTTACAGAACATAACGGATGGGCGACGGCTGGCGTCATCCTCTACCTCTTCGGCATGCTCATGTCGTATATCGCCTCAACTACCTATCATGCCCTCTCGGCTTGGAGCAAATGGAAGGAGCGACTGCGCAAATGGGATCATGCCGCCATCTACTGGCATATCGCTGGTTCCTATTCACCGATAACGCTAATTGCCCTTCGCGACCAAGGCTACTGGGGCTGGAGTCTCTTTATCTTTATCTGGGCTTGCGCCATTGCCGGAACGGTGATGAGCTTTGCCAGGCTCAAGGACCACAGCAACCTGGAGACACTCTGTTTCGTGGGGATGGGATTGTCGGTGCTCGTTGCCTTCAAGCCTTTGATAGACTCGGTATCCACTGCCACGGTTTGGTGGATTATAGCCGAGGGTATCTGCTACATCACGGGAGCCGTGTTCTATAGCATCAACAAGAAGAAATACATGCACTCCGTGTTCCACTTCTTCGTATTGGCAGGAAGCATCTGCCACATCATCGCCGTATGGGATATTTTGATGAAACACATCTAAGAAGCGAAGGCATAGGAAAGAATATGACTTTTCTATGCCTTTAGTTATATAATAAGGTGGAACTGTTAACGATGTGTTAAAGTCGAAAAATAATTGGCGAAAGACTTGGAGCGTATCATAAAAAAGCATACCTTTGCAGTGTTCTATTGAAGTAGTACACTAAAACATTAAAGATATGATACAGATTAAGGACATTGATTTCAGATACCCAGGTAGCAAGCACCTCGTGTTCAGAGACTTCGCTTTGGAGCTCAAGGAGAACAACATCTATGGCTTGCTCGGTAAGAACGGCACAGGCAAGAGCACTTTGCTCTACCTCATCAGCGGTTTGCTTCGCCCACAAAGCGGAACCATCCTCGTGGATGGACTCTCAGCAGGAGACAGAAAAGCGGAGATGCTGAAGGACATCTTTATGGTGCCAGAGGAGTTTGAGTTGCCTAATGTTTCGCTCTCCACCTACGTGAAGATGAACCAAGGCTTCTATCCAAACTTCTCGCAGGAGGTGTTGGAGAATTGCCTCAAGGATTTTGATTTACCTATCTCTCTCAAGCTGAACGAACTCTCGATGGGACAGAAGAAGAAGGTATTCATGAGTTTCGCACTCGCCACAGGTACCCGATTCCTCTTGATGGACGAGCCTACAAACGGTCTCGACATCCCATCGAAGAGCCAGTTCCGCAAGGTGATAGCCAATAATATGACGGATGACCGCACCCTCATCATTTCCACCCATCAGGTACACGACATCGAGTCGCTTCTCGACCACATCGTCATCATGAACCAGAGCCAGCTCTTGCTCGATGCATCCGTAGGGGATATTTGCGAGAAGTACACCTTCGAGTATCGCAATCCTCAGGAGATGGACGATACCGTGCTCTACGCAGAGCCAACCTTGCAAGGCAACGCTGCCATCTGCAAGAGACAGGAGGGCGACCAAGAGACACAGATGAACCTCGAATTGCTCTTCAATGCGGTCATTAATGGGAAGCTAGAGAAATAAACATTCTCCAAACTATATTAAGAACATCCGTAGGGCGAAAGCCCGAATAATAAATAGAAGATTATGAACAAGAATTTTGATTTACATAGATTGGCAATGGTGATACGTTGGGATGTATTGAGCAACTGGACTCGCAACCTAGGTGCTATTGCAGGTCTTGGCATCTGCTTCTCACTTACCAACATTTTCCGCCTATATAATATGAGTGGGTTTGTTGCAACCACCAAAGACCTTGACGCACTTACCAAATCTTATCAACAATCAGCGTGTATGTTCTTTGGTTTTATGGCATTTATGACGGTTTATGTGTTGGCATCATGTATTTTCAGAAATATGAAGACCAAACTGCAGAGAGAAAGTTTTCTGATGCTTCCTGCCACCAATCTAGAGAAATACGTGGCTCGTTTCCTGTTTGTTACGGTAGGCAGCATAGTTTCCTTGGTATTGGCATTAGTCATATCAGATGTCATTCAGCTCATCTTTAGCTTCTTCATCACTCCAGGCTTCCATACCAGCATCACATGGCCAGTACTCAGCCATTCTGTTTGGGCAATATCACCAATTGGAGATTCTTGGAAAGCCGTTCTTGCGCTCTATACATTCTTGATATTTATGCATTCCTTTGCTGTCTTAGGTGGAGCGTTTTACCGCAAAATACCAGTACTACTCACAGCCTGCACAGGTTTGGTACTTTGCCTCATCCTTGCCTATGGTATCAATGAGTTGGGTGAAGCGGGATTGCTTGATTTCGTAGGAACATTGCACATAGAAGAAGGAACTCCTGCACAAACTTGTGCCGTGACCACTTTCTCAGTGATATTCCTTGCGCTGGCTGCATTCAACTACTGGGCATCCTACAAGCTCTTCACTCGTATGCAAGTTATCTGCAACAAGTGGATAAACATCTAAATAAGACTTTCGCAATTCGTATTTTTACAAACTCAAAAGATTTGAAGACTTATGAATTTCAGTAACGATAAAGCAATATATGTACAGATAGCCGAGCGTCTCTGCGATGAGATTCTGGCTGGCAAGTACAAGGAAGACGAGCGAATACCGAGCGTTCGTGAGTATGCCGTATTGCTGGAGGTGAACGCCAACACGGCGGTAAAGGCTTACGACCTGCTCGCCACCGACGAGGTTATCTACAACAAGCGAGGACTGGGCTACTTTGTCTCTGCTGGAGCGAAGAAGCAAATCAAGAAGGCTCGCAAGAAGGAGTTTATGAAGGAGCGACTTCCGGAATTGGCTCGACAGATGGCACTTCTCGACATTTCCACCGACGAAGTGAAGGATGAATTGGAGAAATCTCTTAAGAAGATAAGCTTATGATGGCTATTATTTTCAGCATGATGCAACTTTTTGAGAGCGTCTTTCGTCTAATCGTCAACATTTTGATTAATTGATAACGCCGACGGCAGAAATGCTCGGCATAAAAACAATAACATGTCACTAATTCACTTAAAGGACGTCAACAAGACTTACCAGGGTGCCCAGCCGCTGCATGTGCTCAAGGGCATTGACCTCGACATCGAGCGTGGCGAGTTTGTCAGCATCATGGGTGCATCGGGTTCGGGAAAGTCCACCTTATTGAATATACTGGGTATCCTCGACAACTATGATACGGGCGAATACCGACTCAATGATGTCTTGATAAAAGACCTCTCGGAGACTCGCGCCGCAGAATATCGCAACAAGATGATTGGCTTTATCTTCCAGTCGTTCAACCTCATCTCCTTCAAGACCGCCGTGGAGAACGTGGAGCTTCCTCTCTTCTACCAGGGCGTGAGCCGCAAGAAGCGTCATGAGATGGCGATGGAATACCTCGACAAGCTAGGGCTGAAACAGTGGGCTAACCACTACCCCAACGAGATGTCGGGAGGTCAGAAGCAGCGTGTTGCCATCGCCCGTGCCCTCATCACCAAGCCAGAGATTATCCTAGCCGATGAGCCTACGGGTGCCCTCGACTCGAAGACGAGCGTGGAGGTGATGGACCTGCTCAAGGATTTACACAAGAAGGAGGGCATGACCATCGTGGTGGTAACCCACGAGAGCGGTGTTGCCAACGAGACCGACAAGGTTATCCACATCAAGGATGGCCTCATCGGAAGCATCGAGGAGAACTATGACCATCATCTGGTATCGAAGGACTACGTCAAGTAATATTTTTAACAATGCGTGAATTAATCAAAGAAATCTGGAGCACATCGAAACGCAACAAGTTGCGCACCTCGTTGACTGGCTTTGCCGTTGCCTGGGGAATCTTTATGCTGATATTCCTCCTAGGTGCCGGCAATGGACTGATCAATGCCCAGCTGCAGCAGAGCGACCGATTCCTTGCCAACTCCATGATGGTGTTTGGTGGACAGACCTCCAAGGCTTACAATGGCTTGAAGGAAGGACGAAGCATCGACCTCAACGACAAGGATATGCTCATCACCGGCAAGACCTTCGGACATCTCGTTGGCGACGTGGGTGGACAGTTGCAGCAAAACAATGTCAACATCAATTATGGCGACAACTATGTGGCTGCACAGACACTTACCGGTGTTTTCCCATCACATACCAAGATAGATAAGACCGAGATGATTGTCGGTAGATTCATCAACGACATCGACCAGAAGGAACGTCGCAAGGTGCTGGTGCTCAGCAAGGGACAAGCCAAGGAACTCTGCAACGACTATCGTGCCTTGGTGGGCAAGACCGTCAAGGTGAGCGACCTAGCCTTCAAGGTGGTAGGTATCTACAAGGACGATGAGTCACGTAACAACAACGAGGCATTCTCCGCCTTCTCCACCGTGAAGACCATCTATGCCAAGGGCGACGATGCAGGCAATATCGAGTTTACCCTCAAGAACCTGAAGACGGAGGAACAGAACGAAACCTTCGAGAAGAACTATCGTGCCAGCATCAACAACAACCACCAGGCTGCTCCCGACGACGACCGAAGCATCTGGCTCTGGAACCGATACATGGACAACATCCAGATGAACAAAGGTATCGCCATCATTCAGACAGCCCTCTGGATAGTAGGTCTCTTCACCCTCTTGAGCGGCATCGTGGGCGTGAGCAACATCATGCTCATCACCGTGAAGGAGAGAACCCGAGAGTTTGGCGTGCGCAAGGCGATAGGAGCCAAGCCATGGTCTATCTTGAAGCTCATCATCACCGAGAGCATCATCATCACGAGTTTCTTCGGATACATCGGCATGGTATGTGGCGTGGCGGCTAACGAGATTATGGATGCCACCATCGGCCATACCACCGTGGATACAGGCCTCTTCAAGGCAGCCATGTTCGTAAACCCTACGGTAGGCATCGGCACTTGCATCGGTGCCACCATCACCATCGTCATCGCAGGCACCATCGCCGGTCTCATCCCAGCCGTCAAGGCTGCTCGCATCCGCCCGATAGAGGCACTGAGAGCGGAATAATTTTTCAATGTTAAATGTTGAATGTTAAATTCATTCTTGATTCATAAATGAGATTCGACTTAGATACATATAAAGAGATACTCGACACCATCACGAGGAACAAGAGCCGCAGTCTGCTGACTGGCTTCGGCGTGTTCTGGGGCGTATTTATGCTCATCGCACTGATGGGAGGCGGACAAGGCTTGAAGGAGTTGCTGCAAAACAACTTCGCTGGCTTTGCCACCAACACCGCCATCGTCTGGGCGCAAAACACCACCAAGCCTTATAAGGGTTTCAACAAGGGGCGGCAATGGAACATGGAGTTGAGCGATATGGAGCGATTGCGCCAGCAAGTTCCCGAACTGGATGTCATCACCCCATTGCTTTTCAGCGGACGCAAGACCGTGGTGTTTGGCGACAAGACCTTCAGTGCCTCGACACAAGGAGTGAGTCCTGACTATGCCAAGGTATCGGCGCCCAAGCTCTTCTATGGCAGATACATCAACGAGATGGACAACCGACAGCAACGCAAGGTTTGCGTTATCGGTAAGCAGATTTACAAGAATCTCTTCCCAGGAGGTGGCGACCCATGTGGCAAGAGCCTCAGAGTGGATTCCACCTATTATACGGTGGTGGGCGTAGACTATCGTTCGGGCAATGGCGTGAACTTCGGAGGCCGTGCCGACGAGACCATCACCCTACCCCAGTCTGTGCTCCGCACCGCCTATAACCGAGGCAATGCCGTCGACATCATCGCCGTCACGGGCAAACCTGGCGTAGTGATGAGCACCTTGGCAAAGCCTATCCGTGAGACCATCGCCCGCCGTCACAGCATCGACCCTACCGACGAGAAGGGCTTGATGGTATTCAATACCGAGGTGCTGTTTCAGATGCTCGACAACCTCTTCAAGGGTGTCAACTTCCTCATCTGGATGGTGGGCATCGGAACGCTCTTGGCTGGAGCCATCGGCGTGAGCAACATCATGATGGTGACGGTGAAGGAGCGAACCACCGAGATTGGCATTCGCCGAGCCATCGGAGCCACTCCTAAGATGATTCTTTCGCAAATCATCTCCGAGAGTATCATTCTGACTCTTGTGGCAGGAATGAGCGGCATCATCTTTGGCGTAGCAATCCTACAGATGCTGGAAATGGCGAACACCACGGATGGCATCGTTTCCGCCCACTTCCAGGTAAACTTCTGGACGGCGATATTCTCCGCCATCCTGATTTGCATCCTCGGTGGATTGGCAGGACTCGCACCAGCATGGCGAGCCATGAGCATCAAGCCAGTGGATGCGATGAGAGACGAGTAAACAATGTTAAGTGTTGAATGTTAAATGTTAAGTTATAACAGAAAATATAAGATATTCAAGATATGAAGAAGTATTCAAAGTTGATTATTGCGGCTATCGTCGCTTTGATTTTCATCGGAACCTTCGTGTTCCTCTATCAGAAGTCACAACCTAAGCCAGTGGAGTACCAGGAGTTGACACCGAAGGTGGCTGATGTGTTGAAGACAACCGTGATAACGGGTAAGATTGAGCCTCGCAACGAGGTGAACGTGAAGCCTCAGATTAGCGGTATCATCACCGAGATTTGCAAGCAAGCAGGCGACTATGTACAGGCTGGCGAGGTCATCGCCAAGGTAAAGGTGATTCCCGACATGGGGCAACTCAGCTCTGCCCAGGCTCGTGTGCGTTTGGCTGGCATCAACCTGAAGCAAGCCCAGGTGGACTATGGTCGTGAAGAACAACTCTTCAAGAAGCAGTTGGTCAGCGCCGATGAGTTTGACAAGGTGAAGCAAGCCTTGAAGCAAGCCAAGGAGGAGGTTGTGGCTGCCGAGGATGCCCTCGAAGTGGTGCGTGATGGCGTAAGCAAGAGCAATGCCAGTGCCTCCTCTACCCTCATCCGCTCCACCATCTCAGGCATCATCCTCGACATCCCTGTGAAGGTGGGTAACTCGGTGATTCTCGCCAATACCTTCAATGACGGTACCACCATCGCCAGCGTAGCAAACATGAACGACCTCATCTTCCGTGGCAACATCGACGAGACCGAGGTGGGCAACCTCGTGATAGGAATGCCGATGAAGATAACCATCGGTGCGATGCAAGACCTCAAGTTTGATGCCGACCTGGAGTACATCTCTCCTAAGGCGGTGGAGAACAATGGTGCCAACCAGTTTGAGGTGAAGGCAGCCGTTCGCTCCGTGAAGGGCGGCAAGATTCGCTCTGGCTATAGTGCCAATGCCGAGATTGTATTGGCGAAGGCTTTGCACGTGCTCACCGTGCCAGAGAGTGCCATCGAGTTTAGTGGCGACAGCACCTTTGTATACGTAGTAAAGGGCAATGGCGACAAGAAGACCTACGAGCGCAAGCAGGTTACCACTGGTTTGAGCGACGGCGTGGACATCGAGATAAAGAAAGGCTTGAGCTTAAAGGATAAGGTAAGAGGGCCGCAGATTGTCGCTGACAATAAGGAGGAGGAATGATCCTCCATGGATGATTTTATATAAAAAAAGAACGGCGTTCAAACAATAATCGAACGCCGTTCTTTTTTTATATAAAATAGTCTTGCAAAATTACTTATTCAGTTTCCAGGTTACACCATCCTTGGTGTCCTTTACCTCAAAGCCTGCACCAGCAAGGGCATCGCGAATCTGGTCGCTGGTAGCCCAGTCCTTGGCTGCCTTAGCCTTGGCACGAAGGTCGAGCACCATATCCACAACCTTGCCGTAAGCCTCCTCACGGGCATCGTTGTTGGCACCCTTCTCGCTCTTCAAGCCGAGGAGGTCGAAGGTGAAGAGATGCATGGTGTCGGTAAGCTCCTTCAAGTCTTCGGCAGAGATGTTTGCCTTGTGGTCGAGGGCAGTGTTGATGATATGGCAAGCCTCGAAGAGGTAGCTGATGACGAGCTGAGTCTGGAAGTCATCGTTCATCGCATCGTAGCAACGCTGGCGCAACTTGCTCACGAACTTCTTCACCTGCTCATCGCTCTGCTTAGCCACTGGCACACGCTCCAAGTCGTTGATACCATTCATCAGTCGCTCCAATCCCTTCTGGCTAGCCTTCAATGCATCGTTAGAGAAGTCTACGGTGCTGCGGTAGTGAGCCGAGAGGATGAAGAAGCGGATGGTCATTGGCGAGTAAGCCTGCTCCAGACTGTCATGGTTGCCTGTGAAGAACTGCTCCAAGGTGATGAAGTTGCCAAGGCTCTTACCCATCTTCTGACCGTTGATGGTAATCATGTTGTTGTGCATCCAGTAGTGAACCATCTGGTCGCCCTGAGAAGCCACAGCCTGTGCAATCTCACATTCGTGGTGAGGGAAAATCAAGTCCATGCCACCTCCGTGGATGTCGAAATGGTTGCCCAAGTACTTTCTGCCCATCGCAGTACACTCGCAGTGCCATCCTGGGAAACCATCGCTCCAAGGGCTAGGCCAACGCATGATGTGCTCTGGTGAAGCCTTCTTCCAGAGAGCGAAGTCAGCCTGGTTTTTCTTCTCGCCGATACCAGCCAGCTCACGGCTCTCGTTGATGATATTCTCCAGGTTACGGCCAGAGAGGATGCCATACTTATGGTCCTTGTTATACTTCTCGATGTCGAAGTAGATAGAGCCGTTGCTCTCGTAGGCATAGCCATTGTCGAGGATTTCCTGCACCAGCTGCTCCT
>CAVCRI010000094.1:0-11271 GCA_963604545.1 Lachnospiraceae bacterium
ATCTTAATGAGGTTTTTTATAATTTGATAGATAATTCTATAAAATATTCAAATGAGAAAGTTATTATTCGTATTTCTACAGAGAAAATTGATAAAGGGGTGGTTATCCGTGTATGGGATAATGGTATCGGAATAAGTAAATCAGACCAAAAGGTTATTTTTGAAAAGTTCGAGCGAGCATCAGCTGCTAATAGTTCTCTAAAAAAAAGAGGAACTTTTGGCTTTGGATTAGGTTTGACTTATGTATTCCAAGTACTAGATACTCATGGTGGTATGGTTGCTGTAGATAGTGAACTCGGTAAATATACCGAGTTCACCATCTTCTTGCCTGACAAAAATGAGCGTTATGGGGGGGGCGAGGAAGAGTTAGATAGACTCTACCAATGAAAATCCAATACCACGTGTGGTTTCTATCGCCACAAACGGGTCTGTTCTTAATGCTTTGCGAAGGGTGTTTATGATAACGTCAAGACGTCGAGCAATGTAGAAGTCTTTTTTGTTGGTTCCCCAAAGAGTGTTTTGGATATGTTCTCGTCTAATAATGGCATTCTTGTTTTTGGCAAGGATTTCCAATGCTTGGGATTCTTTTATGCCCAATTTTTTGCAGATTTCTCCATTTTCGTCTTTTAAGCAATCGTGTTTTGTGTCAAAGATATGCTTTCCTATTTTAATACAATTTGATTCGTCACGTCTCTTTTGTCCACCTTTGAGCTTGAGCAAAGCCTTGACATGACAATTTAGTTCTTCTGGGATAAAAGGTTTCTTGATATATTCATCTACCCCTGCTTCGTATCCCTCTTTTAGTTTGGAAGGTGCAGTTAAGTTGGTGGTAAACAGAATGATGGTGTCACCATCCAACTCTCGAATATACTTTACCATATCAATGCCATTCATGATAGGCATGTCAATGTCGGAGATGATAACATCAGGCTTGAATTCTTCCCAAATCTTGATGCCGTCCTTACCATTGTTAGCAGTTTCTATCTCATATCCGCCAACAATATCTTCCAATGTACTTTTCTCCATAAAAGCGAGGCTCTCGTCGTCTTCTACCAAAAGTAATTTAATGTCTCCCATAGGTCTTTATAATTATGTTAATATTGGCTCAAAGATACATCTAATTTTAGTTTTATTATACCTTTAACTTAAAGATAACCATCTTTAGGTCATGGCTCTGTGGTGTTGTTAGAATATTTCTTTGTCTGGTTTTTTAAAGGTCAAGTTTACGGCTTCAAAACCATAGCTTGACCTTTTTGTAGAATTATCGTTTATTTATTTCTTTATGTCCCCATTGATGAGGGCAAGCAGGTGCTCTACCGCTACTTCCTGTGGAATGTTCTTCTCCACGCAAACTTGTTTGCGATAGAGGCTTACACGGTTTACGCCCGCTCCTACGTAGCCATAGTCGGCATCAGCCATTTCGCCAGGGCCATTCACGATGCAGCCCATGATACCAATCTTCAAGCCCTTCATGCCCTTGGTAGCCTCACGAATCTTGGCGATGGTCTCACGAAGGTCGTAGAGGGTTCTGCCGCAACCTGGGCAACTGATATACTCGGTCTTGGAGGTACGCAAGCGAGCTGCCTGAAGAATGCCAAAGGCTGTCTCGTCGATGGTCTCGGCAGGGATGTCGCCATCATTCATCAGCCAAATGCCATCGGTCAAGCCATCTATCATCAAGGCACCCATGTCGGCAGCAGCCTCCAACTGGAAGTCGCTCTTCTCTTCCTTGCTATGCTGGTACATCTCGGCAAAGATGACTGGGTTCTTAACCCCAGCATTCATCATCTCATGCATCAAGGCACGCTGGTCGCCCAGGCGATTCTGGTGATTGCTTACGCATACGACCACTACCTCTGGGTGCATCTTGAGACAGGTGAGGTATTCCTCGGCAGGAGTACCAAACTGGAGGGTCAGGAACTTGACATCCGCCTTGATGCTGGCGATGAGAGGCATCGCCATGGCAGGGAAGATAGGGTAGAGCTTGCAACCTGTGGTCTCAGGCTTAGCGTTGAGCGTTTCATAGACATTATAGTCTACGATGTAGCTCTGACCAGGTACAAACTGCTTAGGCATCTTTCCACCTATATATATATAGTCGGGTTTGGCATCCTCGTTGGTGCAAGCACAGCTCTCGCCATTGATGCGGTTGCTGATAACCACTGGCACATTGTCGCCACCGATGTTGCCTACGGCTGTAGTCTCACGTCGGATAGGGCGCAACCAGTCGAAAGAAGGACAAGCTTCGCCCGGAATCATCAACTGACCTTGCTTCTTGCCGATGTAATCCACCAAGTGGCGAGCCACAGGAATCTCTGCGGCAGGCTCTTCGCTAAGGCTTACACGCACGGTATCACCGATGCCATCAGCCAAGAGGGCACCGATACCCACGGCACTCTTGATTCTGCCATCCTCTCCTTCGCCAGCCTCGGTCACGCCAAGGTGCAAAGGATAGTTCATGCCTTCCTTCTCCATCTCGCTGACCAAGAGGCGCATGGAACGAACCATCACCACGGTGTTGGAAGCCTTGATGGAGATAACCACGTCGTTGAACTGCTCCTTCTTGCAGATGCGAAGGAACTCCATGCAACTCTCCACGATGCCCTCAGGGGTATCGCCATAGCGGTTGCGGATGCGGTCGGAGAGCGAACCATGGTTCACGCCAATACGGATGGCGGTATGGTTCTCCTTGCAGATGTTGAGGAATGGCACGAAGCGCTCCTCAATCTTCTTGAGCTCCTGGGCATATTCCCCGTCGGTATATTCCTGCTTGATAAACTTGCGGGCTGGGTCTACATAGTTGCCTGGGTTGACGCGCACCTTCTCGCAGTAGAGTGCAGCCACATCAGCCACGTTAGGGTTGAAGTGGACATCGGCAACGAGCGGAGTGTCAAAGCCATCGGCACGGATGCCAGCATTGATGTTCTTCATATTCTCAGCCTCGCGAGAACCCTGTGTGGTGAAGCGTACCAGCTCGCCACCCGCCTTGATGATTTCCTCAGCCTGACGGACGCAAGCTTCGGTATCATTGGTATTGGTGGTGGTCATCGACTGGATGCGGATAGGATTGTCGCCACCCATGTCGAGCGCACCGATATGAACTACCGACGAAGGACGTCGGGTGTAATTGAATAAATCTACCATATTATTAATGCTCGAAATGCCCCCACGCAGGGGCATTTCAGAGAGGTTTAGTTACACTTATACTCAAATTTCACTTCAGCCAAGTCCTTGTTGGCCTTCTCAATCTTGGCACCGAGACCAGCCTTCCAGGCATCCACCTTCTTGGCAATCTCCTCATCGCCAAGGGCAATCATCTCTGCGGCGAGGATAGCTGCGTTCTGTGCAGCGTTGACACCAACAGTAGCCACAGGGATGCCAGGAGGCATCTGGATGATACTGAGCATGGCATCGAGACCGTCGAGCATACCCTTGATAGGCACACCGATGACAGGCAGCGGAGTAGAGGCTGCGATAACACCAGGAAGGGCGGCAGCCATACCGGCAGCGGCGATGATAACCTTCACGCCACGCTCCTTAGCTCCCTTTGCGAATGCCTCTACCGCATTTGGGGTGCGATGAGCCGAGAGGGCATTGACCTCGAAAGGAATTTGGTTGTCGTTCAACCACTTACATGCTTTTTCCATAACAGGCAGGTCACTGGTACTGCCCATGATAATGCTTACTAATGGTTTCATTTCTTCTTATATTTATTTTAAGATGATAATTCTTTCTGTCATAGATACTAAGCTCCTCTGATGAAGGGAACGAGACTAGATAAGCAGGATGGCACAGACGACACCCACCATGAATCCTCCCACTACTTGCGAGAGAGAATGCTGGCGTAGAATCATACGTGCTGTACCCACAGCCCCAGCCAAGAGCAATACGAGGCATAGCCACCACAAGGGGTTGAAGGAGAAGGCTATCGAGTAGGAAATCAAAGAGCCTGCCACTCCGCCGATTGCTGCCGTATGGGTGCTGATCTTCCACCATATATTGATGAAGGCACAAGCCATCTGGATGGCGAGCGCCACTACCAGGATGATGCTGATGACCCTGGGCGTGTTGCGGTATTCCATCCAGAAGAAGCAACCGAAGTAGCACACGATGGAGATGATATAGGGCACGATGCGTCGCTCCTTCCATCCCATCTCGTGCGAAGTCCAGCCCTGTACCCTGCGGTAGAGGTGAATGAGCAGTGATGGTGCTACCACGGTAAACAGGTAGACGATGAGCAGCAAGGGCAACTTGTATGCCATCGGCAACAATGACATATAGCTGAAGATGAACAGGGCTATCAGGCCTATCAGCGGTAGATAGAACGGCGTGAAAACCATGCTCATAATGCGAGCTGCCAATATGATATTCTTCTCTTTCATAAACTCTAACGTATTTTTATTCTCTCTTTTTCTCTCTTGTAGCACCTCTTCTGAGCTTTTTCAGACTTGGTTACTTTCTCAGCCTTGCCACAGGGATGCCGAGCTGTTCGCGATACTTAGCCACGGTGCGTCGGGCTATCGGGAATCCCTTCTCCTTCATCACCTTGGCGATGGCATCGTCGCTCAGTGGTTTCTTCTTGTCCTCATGGTCGATAAGTTCTTGCAGTGCAATCTTTATCTTGCGGGTAGACATCTCCTCGCCGCTCTCGGTGGTATAGCCATCGGTGAAGAAGAACTTCAGGGGGAAGGTTCCCCACTTGGTCTGGGCATACTTCACGTTGCTCACTCGGGAGATGGTGCTGATGTCGAGTCCCGTGCGGTCTGCCACATCCTTGAGTATCATCGGCTTCAGGTCAGCCTCGTCTCCATCGAGGAAGAACTGGCGCTGGATGTCAATAATTGCCTTCATCGTGACGATGAGGGTATGGCGTCGCTGCTTGATGGCTTCGATGAAGCCTTGTGCCTTGTCCACCTTTTCCTTGGCATAGAGCAGGGCTTCCTTGTCGCTGCGGCTCATGTTCGCCTTGTTCTTCTTGTAGGTGTCAATCATGTCGGTGAACGATGGGGAGACGGTCAACTGTGGGATGTTGCCACGGTTCAGCGTAAACGTGATGGTTCCGTCATCGTTGGTATCGACGATGAAGTCGGGCGTTATCTGCTGCATGTTTCTGCCTTCGGTCTCTCCCATCGAGGCTCCCGGCTTTGGGTTCAGCTTGCGAATCTCTTCCTGTACGGTTTCCAGCTGGGTGTCGTTGAGCTCCAGTCCGGTTTTTATCTTGTCCCAGTGCTTCTTGGTAAATTCCTCGAAGTAGTCGGTGAAGATTTCTTCCAGTGTCTTGCGCAATACGCCCCGAGGCATGCGCTTCACTTGCAGCAACAGGCATTCTTGCAGGCTTCTGGCACCCACACCGGCTGGGTCGAAGGTTTGGAGTATGTGCAAGACATGCTCTACATCCTTCTCGTCTACATCGAGGTTGTGGTAGATGGCAAGCTCATCGCTGATGCTGTCGAGGTCCTTTCTGAGCAGACCATCGTCATCGAGCGAGCCGATGAGGTATTCCATTACCTGCTTTTCCTTGTCGGTGAGCACCTGCATGTCCATCTGCTCCTTCAGCTTGTCGTAGAAGGAGGTGGTGTCGCCATAGACAATTTCCTCGTAGTCGGCGCTGTCTTGGTTGCTGTAACTATCTGTGTTGTAGTCAGGCATCTGGTCATCTTGCCCGATGCTTTCCAGTGCCTGGTCTAGTTCATCTTTTCTTTCTTCCTGCTCCGACTGAGCCTCGTAGGCATCTTCGTCGTCATTACTGTTTTCTGCTGAGTCATTGTCCATGGGCGTGTCTCCGTCGTAGCTCTCGTTGAGCATATCGTCAGGGTTCTCGCTTTCCAGGGCAGGATTGTCGTCCAGTTCGGCATTGACGCTCTCCTCTAGTTCGGTGAGGGGCATCTCCAAGAGCTTCACTTGCAGCATTTGCTGTGCAGTGAGTCGCTGGAGCTGTTGCAGCTTTTGTGCCTGTGTCTGAATGAGTCTTTGTGCCATATCTTATAGCCTTTTAGAAATATTCTATTTTATTCTTACTTATTCTTTCTTGAAATATTCTTTGAGTTCGTTGGCAAGCTGGTAGAGCTTGTCTGGGTTTCCGTTGCCATAGCGATGCCATATCTCGCTGCATGCGTCGAGCAGCTTGCTGTTTGATTTGGCCTCTCGGTTGAGGTATGGGTCGCAATATTGGAATGTCTGCATGGCTTCGGCTATCACCTTGGGTGAGGTCTTGATGAGCTCTCCCAGTTCGATAATCTCTGGAGTTTCTGGTACCATGGTGATGGGGGTGAGCTGGAAGTAGAGGTCGAGGATGATGGTGAGCTTGACCAATGTGAGCGATGGCTCACAATCTATTGGCTCCCAGTCTTTTTCAAAGGTTTCCTTGACTTCCACACCTTCGAAGAAGGCCGCAGCGTTGCCGCATCCGTTCATCTTGCGGATGCGAGCGATATCACGAGTAAGTTTGCGAGGGTTATCGGCATACTTATCCCATAGTCGCTTGATGTGTGGCGTTACCATTCTGAGTTTAAACATCTGCTCGTGCAGAAACTCTGGCGGAATGTGTAACTCCAAGCTCAAGTCGACCGTCCCTTTCGAGTAGGGTGGTTTCACGCCCATCGGCTTCTTCTGATACAATTGTAGCAGCAAGAGCCAGTAATCTTCGTTCCAAAGAGGATGTCTTGCCATATTACGTACGTACTTTATTATTACTTTGCAAAAGTACGATTTTTCCTTGGTAATACAAAATAAAATGGGAGTTATTTTCAAACAAAATGTGATAAAAGTAAAGTGCGGAACTTCGATTTGAATCGGAGTTCCGCACCCTTAATGCTATATTCCCAAATTTCTCATAACTCACGGAGAGTTACTTATTCAGTTTTCTCTCCATTACGTAGCCCGAAGCAGTAAAAGCTGCTGCCCAGGCAATCATCATTGTTATTCCCATACATTCTTCTTTTTACCTTAGTTAAACCTAAACCTATTAATTATCCTGTCGTTCTTGAATAAACAATCTTTTTAATTTACCTTACTAACTAATAACCTAACTAAACAACTAACAATCTTAAACCTAAAAACCTAATAACCTAAAAGCTTTTTGTCGTCCTTGAATAAACAATCTTTTCTTTACCTTTTCACTAATATCGTTGTCTCTGAATAAACAATCTTTTTTACTTACCTTATTACTAACTAATAACCTATAAACAACTAACAATCTTAACCTAAAAACCTAATAACCTTTTGTCTTATTGACGCTGCAAAGGTACGATGATTTCGGCAACCCACCAAATATTTCAAGGGAAAATCTCTCGAAATTGCCTCTTTTTTGATGTAAATCAACTATATGTGTGCGCACACAAGCGTTTTAAAGCAGATATTTGATGTAAGTCAAGTACTTGGGGAAGACTGTGAATGATAGCTTAGAATCTAGGCCTTACCTTATTATATATATAGGCTTCTTCGCTCATGAAGACAGCGATGGTCTTCAGCTTCACGTAGTCTTCTGATAGGTAGATGAGTCCATGGTTGCCCCACTGTTTGCCCCAGGAGTTGCGGCATACATAGTAGCGGCGCTTTCCTTTCAGGAAGGTTCCTATGATTTCCATCACGTGGTCGTCGGTAGTGCGCAACTGCTCAAACTCCTTCTGGCGGGAGGCTTGGGTCACAGGGTGCTGCATTGGCTGTATGTCTACATAGTTGTCCTTTGGACTTTGGAAGCCAGGTTCACTGATGTCACCCTCCCAGCAAACGGGATGTCCATGTTCCAAAGCCTTCTGGATATGAAGCATCAACTCGTCGATAGGCAAGTTGAGAAACTGGTCGTGCATCATGTTGTCTGGGGTCTCCAAGGCAAAGTACTCGCGGAAAGGATGGTGGGTAAAGCTGGTGAGCGACACATATTCCTCAGGATAGCATACGCTGTGGGCAAACTCCAGTGGGGTATACTCAGCGCCGAGCATGTGTACCTGCTTGGCTGGCATGTAGCCAATCTCTTGGTCGAAGAGTGCGTCCAGTTCTTCTTTCAGGGTCTCTATGCCGGCTTTCTTGGCGATGGCACCATCGCAAACCTTCTTCACCTTGCGGCAGAGCACCTTGTAGTTGGTGTCTTTCGGGTCTTCGTAACTGTCGTATGGCTGTGCGCCATACTTATCTATATAATGTATGAGCATCGAAGCCATGCCTCGCATGCTGATGTCTTTCTTGCCTTGTGCAAAGTAATATTCCAGTGCCTTCTCTTGCAACATCATTCGGGCGATGTAGGCAACGGAGAGGTTGACCGAGTCGCCCTTCATGATATGCTCGCTCTCGATGGTGGCGAGCATGGCGTAAGCCCAACAGAGTTCGCTCTCGCCCTGGTCTTTGATGGGTGTGGTGCCAATGAGGTGCACATTTTTGGGCAAGTTGTCCTTGCCTCCTCCTAGCTGGCTAGGGGAGGACGGCTGCTGCTTGTAGCCACAACTGGCGACAAGCAGAGCAGCCAGGAAGGTCAGGATGATATTGCTTTGCTTCATACTATTTCTTTACTTCTATCTTCTGTGCTCTCTTAGGGCTGGAAGCGATGCTCCATACACCAACGAGGATGAGCGGGATACTCAGTATCTGTCCCATGTCCATAGGCAGACCAGCCTCGAATGCCACCTGAATCTCCTTCGTATATTCTATGAAGAAGCGGAAGGTGAAGATGAGGGTGAGACAAAGACCGAAATAGAGTCCGCTGCCCACACTCTTAGGTCCTCTCTTCTTATAGACGAGAAGGATGATGAGGAAAATACACAGATACGCCAGTGCCTCGTAGAGCTGTCCAGGATGGCGTGGGTACTGGTCTTCACGAACGAAGATGAAAGCCCAAGGCACATCGGTTACCTTGCCGATAATCTCAGAGTTCATCAGGTTGCCCAGTCGGATGAAGGTGGCTGTGATACCAGAGCAGATGCCCATGTTGTCGAGTACCGTCCAGCCTCCAACCTTGGTGTTACGGCAGTAGAGCCAGATGCCAATGAGCATGCCGATGACACCGCCGTGGCTTGCCAGTCCCTCATAGCCTGTGAACTTCCAGCTGCCATCTGGCATGTGGTGCATCGGGATGAGCATCTCGATGAAATGATCCCATTGCGTGAGGAAATACTCTGGCTGATAGAAGAGACAATGCCCCAATCGGCCACCTATCAATACACCGAAGAAGATATATAGGAACAATGGGTCGAACTTCTCGTCGGGAATCTGCTGCTGCTTGTAGAGCTTGCGCATGAGCAGATAGCCCAAGAACAAGCCCATCATCCAGCAAGTGGCGTAATAGCGCAGGGTAATAGGACCCAAGTGACAGATAATCGGGCTTGGGTCCCAAACGATATAATTGAGCAAGTTTGCCATCATAATAATCGTAGTCTTTTATCGTAAGCCGTTAACAGTAGTAACAGTTAACAGTTGCATTTTTATACATTGAAGCGGATGTTTGAACATCGCAACTGATTATACATTGAAGCGGAAGTGCATGATGTCTCCATCCTGTACCACATAGTCCTTGCCCTCGATACCGAGCTTACCAGCCTCGCGCACAGCAGCCTCTGAGCCATACTTGATGTAATCCTCGTACTTGATGACCTCTGCACGGATGAATCCCTTCTCGAAGTCGGTGTGGATGACACCGGCGCACTGAGGAGCCTTCCAGCCCTTGTGATAAGTCCAAGCCTTGACCTCCATCTCACCAGCGGTGATGAATGTCTCCAGGTTCAGCAGGGCATAAGCCTTCTTGATGAGGCGGTTTACGCCGCTCTCCTCCAAACCGAGCTCTTCGAGGAACATCTGCTTGTCCTCGTAAGTTTCGAGTGATGCGATGTCTTCCTCGGTCTTTGCTGCGATGACCATGCACTCTGCACCTTCCTCCTTGGCGATTTCCTCTACCTTCTTGCTGTACTCATTGCCACTCTTGGCAGAAGCCTCGTCAACGTTGGCTACATAGAGCACTGGCTTGGTGGTGAGGAGGAAGAGGTCGTGAGCCACCTTCTGCTCTTCCTTGGTATCGAAAGTTACGGAACGAGCGTTCTTGCCCTGCTCCAAGACCTCCTTGTAGGCTTCGAGCACGGTAACCATCACCTTGGCGTCCTTGTTGCCAGCGGCAGCAGTCTTCTGCTGCTTGCTGAGCTGAGACTCGATGGTTTCCAAGTCCTTGAGCTGCAACTCGGTGTCGATGACGCTCTTATCCTCCAATGGGTCAACGGCTGCGCCACCCTCGCGCACGATGTTATCGTCGTCGAAGCAACGAATCACGTGTATGATAGCATCGCACTCACGGATGTTACCCAAGAATTTGTTTCCGAGACCTTCTCCCTTGCTGGCACCCTTCACAAGACCTGCGATGTCAACAATCTCGCAAGTAGCAGGGACGATGCGTCCTGGGTGAACAATCTCTGCCAACTTATTGAGTCGCTCATCAGGTACGGTGATGACGCCTAGGTTGGGTTCGATAGTACAGAAAGGGAAGTTAGCTGCCTGCGCCTTTGCACTAGACAGACAATTGAACAGTGTAGACTTACCCACGTTTGGGAGGCCTACAATACCACATTTTAATGCCATTTTATCTTTAAACGTTTTAATTTCTGCGTGCAAAGTTACGCTAAAATATAGACACTACAAAATAATCTGTGGTAAATAAACTAAAAAGCGTCTTGTGCTATATAATGAAATAAAGGAAGATTGAGGATTTCCAAATAATTTCGGCAATAAGAAGAAACAAAACCAAAAGAAAAGGAACGAGTGTTGTCATAATCTTTATCCGCCAAAGCACAAGATGCAAACTAAAAGAGCCTCGGGAGATTTCTACCCCGAGGCTCTTTTAGTTTGCATCTTGTCTACTAGTAGTCAAAATCAATGTCGTCGTCTGACAGGTCCATCATCATCTTTGGTCTGCCATCGCCTCCAACTGGCAGTGTAGAAGCTGCCAGTAAGGTGTCCGCTTTTATTTCCACCACATTTATCTGAGGTGCATTATAGTACTTCTTCATAGTTTCTCTTAATTTTTACTGTTTTACTACTTTTATTACCCTGCCGTCGGCAGTCTTCACGATGTTCACGCCCTGGGTCATCTGGCTCTTGCGCACGCCGTTCAGGTCATAGTAAGCGTCAGCGTTGTCGCCTGCAGACTTTACGCTGCTGATGCCAGTGATTGTACCGTCGCCACCTTCCACGATAGACACGCACAATGGAGCCATGCTTGCTGCCTGACCATACTGCGACTCGCGCGGCGTCATCTTCATTGCCCATCGCATAGCCTGCAGCGGCTCCGTCGTGGTGT
>CAVCRI010000095.1:0-11220 GCA_963604545.1 Lachnospiraceae bacterium
ACATTCCGCTCCACGGAGTGGATGACCAGAAGATGGAGCAGTTCCGTGACTACCTCACCTCCCATGGGGTGTTCACCACCATTCGTGCCAGCCGAGGGCAAGATATCTACGCAGCCTGCGGACTTCTCAGCACCTCGAAGAAGATCGGGGAAATCAGAGAGCACGAGGAGGAAGAGAAGCTGCACCAGAACAAGGATTAGAAAGGAGGCAAGATAATGGGACAAACAGATACAAAGAATGAAAGAAAAGAGAAGGAAAAGACAAGAAGAGTAGAGACGGCAAAATTCTTCTACGACCTTAGTAAATTCTCATTTTCCATTACCTTTTTAGGTAGTTTAGCTTCGATGTTCAAGAATGGTGCTCCGACACCAGCTATGGTGTTTGGGGCTAGCATCGGAGTCATTATGTCTGTGGTATTTTTTATAATAGGATACAAAATATTAAATAAATAAAATATGGATTTGTTTACTTATACAATGTTACTAAGCTGCACTATTGCAGTTGGTTTCCTTGCTTGGCTTTATACAAAACCAGGGAAAAAATGGCTTGAAAATCTATAAAGATTATGGACTCATTTGCCTCGAAAGCAATCATGTTTCCTCTCGTTGCACTTCTGGTGGTCTTTCTGACGACAGGATGTTCGGAAGGAGGAAGGAACGGGCGACTGCCTGCCAGCACTGGTCAGCCTTACGAGGTGGTGCTGGAGGGTGACACCGACAGCATCCTGACCAAGATACTATCGGAGGATGTGCCTGGTCTGCCTCAGTCTGAGCCGCTCTGCGACCTCATCCAAGTGAAGAGGGGCAAGGTGAAGGGCAGCTACCAAATGGTGAGAACTCGCATCGTGGTGAACATCGACCCTCAATGCAAGGGATTCTCTGCCAAGACCACGCACGACGAGAACGCCTCGCCACAAACCGTGATTCGCATCAAGGCGAAGTCGGCGGAGCAGCTCAGAGCCATGAACGGCTCCTTGCTACGCTCCATCATTGACCAAAGTGAGCTGAAGCACCTTGCCTCCGTCATCCAGCAGAATCCAGCGAAGCAACGGGAGGTAAAGCGGATGTTCGGACTCAGCATGAAGATTCCAGCATCACTGGATGCCAGCAAGAAGGCGAAGGATTTTCTCTGGCTCAGCAACAACGCCAGCTCGGGGATGCAGAACCTCATTTTTATGAAAGTGAAGAGTGAAGAACGAAGAGTGAAGAATGGTGGACGAAGAGCGGAGAGTAGTTTTACCAACATCAAGAGCCAAGTGGACAGCATTCTTCGAAAGAACATGCTCGGCGAAACTGACGAAATGTACATGACCCTAAGCGCACCAACCCTTGAAGGAAGGGGACTTTGGGAAATGAAGGGCGACGCCATGGGAGGGCCTTACGTCATGAAGGTTTTTCATGGCACCAAGGGAGGAGGAACACAAAAGGGGGCTGTGAAAGACAAAGGAGCAGTAGCCCAAAAAGAAGGCTACAAGATCGTAGTCATCGCCTTCGTCTATGCGCCCGAAATGAAAAAAAGAAATTTAACAAAGCAACTGGAGGCTATGCTCTCAACCATCAGTCTTCCCAAGGGACAAGGGGAAAGGCACTAGTCCACCAGTTAGCCGACAACCATCATAACATCACATTTTATACGAAACAACGACAAATGGAAAACAAGAAAATCAGGGTGGCTATCACCCATGGAGATACCAACGGTATCGGATATGAGCTCATCTTTAAGACATTCGCAGAACCAGAGATGCTGGAGTTTTGCACTCCTATCATCTACGGCTCGCCTAAGGTGGCAGCCTATTATCGCAAGGCAATGGACCTGCCAGCCCAGTTCTCCATCATCCAGAAAGCTGAGGATGCCGAGGATGGACGCATCAACCTGCTTGCAGCCGTAGAAGGCGAGGTGAAGGTAGACATGGGAATGCCTACGCAGGAATCGGGCGAAACAGCCGTCAAGGCACTAGACCGTGCCATGACCGACTACCGAGACAACCTCTACGATGTGCTCGTCACCGCCCCTCTCAACAACCAGAACGCCGTTATCGAGGGCTTCTCCTTCAAGGGTCACAAGCACTACATCGAGACCTGCCTCGGCGATGGGAAGAAAGGACTCAGCATCCTCTGTGGTGGCGACTTGCGCATCGCATCCGTCACCGAGAAAGTACCTTTCAAGGATGTCTTGACAGGCCTCACCAAGGAAGCCATCATAGAGAGAACCAAGCTCTTCCAGCAAACCATCAAGCGAGACTTCCTCATCACCAACCCACGCATCGCCGTGCTGGCACTCAACCCACGAAACAACGAGGATGACAGTTGCGGCACAGAGGAACGTGAAATCATCATCCCTGCCATCGACGAGCTGGCGGCACAGGGAGTGCAGGCATTCGGTCCATACGCAGCCGACGACTTCTTCGGCGACGGATACTTCAGCGACTTTGACGGCATCATGGCGATGTATCACGACCAGGCCACGACCCCATTCCACAGCCTCTACACCGACGATGGCGTCATCTACACGGCAGGGCTCCCTATTATCCGCACAGCCGCCGACACAACCCCATGCTACAGCATCGCAGGATGCAACGAGGCAGACGAGACCGCATTCCGTCATGCCGTATACCTCGCCATCGATGCCTTCCGCAACCGCACCACCTCTGACGAGGCCGTGGAGAATCCTCTGCCAAAGCTCTACCACGAGAAACGTGACGAGAGCGAGAAGGTTCGCTTCTCCGTACCAAAACGTGGCGGAGCACCTTTCTCACCAAAGGGCAACAAGGGAGAAAGAAACGAGAACCGAGGCGAGAACAGAAATGAGAGCAAGGGCGATAACCGAGGCGACAACAGAAACGAGAACAAGGGTGAAAAGAACTTTACACCCAAGCCTAAGAAAGAGCCACAAGCTGCCCAACCAGCAGTAGCGGCACCTGCGCCTCAACCAGCCCCAGAGGCATAAAAACAACAGAAAGTTAAGCCCAAAGATAGGTAAAACGTTAAAAAAGACCTATTTTTGGGCAAAAAAGACAGATAATTCAAAAAAAATGCGTAATTTTGGCAGCTAAATGGATACTTCCGAACTTCAAAAAATAAAACAACGCTACAATATCGTCGGAAACAGCGACGGATTGAACCATGCGCTCGATGTTGCCTTGCAGGTGGCACCGACCGACCTTTCCGTGCTTGTCATCGGCGAATCGGGCGTGGGTAAGGAAATCATCCCTAGAGTGATACACGACAACTCTCCACGCCGCCGTGAGAAATATTTCGCCATCAACTGTGGCAGCATCCCGGAGGGAACCATCGACAGCGAGCTCTTCGGCCACGAGAAGGGATCCTTTACGGGAGCCATCGGCGAGAGCGAGGGTTATTTCGGCACAGCCAACAAGGGAACCATCTTCCTCGACGAGGTGGGCGAGCTCCCTATACAGACACAGGCCCGGTTGCTCCGTGTGCTGGAGACGGGCGAATACATCCGCGTGGGCGGACAGGAAATCAGGAAGACGGACGTACGCATCGTTGCCGCCACCAACGTGAACATGCGCAAGGCGGTAAGCGAAGGCAGATTCCGCGAAGACCTCTACTATCGTCTCAACACGATACCTATCCAGATGCCGGCGCTTCGCGAGCGAGGCAACGACATCCTCCTGCTCTTCCGCCTCTTCGCCATGCAGATGGCAGAGAAATACAGATTGCCCAAGATTACCCTCACCGACGAGGCGAAGGCTATCATGCTGAAGTACAAGTGGCCTGGCAACGTGAGACAGCTCAAGAACATCACCGAGCAGATGTCGGTGCTGAGCAAGGAGCGAGAGATTGACGCCAAGACCCTCACCCAGTTTATACCGCAAGACGAGGAGACAACCCAGCTCGCCACCATATCCAATGGCAGCAAGGGCGACCACAGCTATGAGAGCGAGCGAGAACTGCTCTACAAGATTCTGTACGAGTTGCGTGGCAACGTGAGCGACCTGAGGAGGGAGATGAACTCCCTGCGCAAGCAGCTGGACGATGCCCGTGCCCTCAACGGAGCCGAGGGCTTCGCCACTCACCCTGCAAGCGGAATGGCTCCCATCGACCCATTGGCCACCTACCCTGCCCCTATCGGCAACCAGCCGGTGGAGAGCTCACAGTACAACGTTCGCCCAGAGGCGATAGACGCAGAGGCAGAGGAAATCAACGACAACTCGCCAGAGTCGCTCAACCTCAGCGACCTGAGCCGACAGATGATAGAGAAAGCCCTGGAGCGCAACAACGGCAACAGGAAGAAGGCGGCACAGGAACTGGGCATTTCCGACCGAACCCTCTACCGACGCATCAAGCGATACGGACTGGGCAACGACGAAGAGAATTAAAAAAAAACAAGACAGAAAGAATGAAGCATCTACGTGCGTACATATATATAATAGGTGTCATCCTGATACTGGGAGCGACCGCAGCATGTTCCGTGAGCTACAAGTTCAACGGAGCCAGCATCGACTATACCCAGACCAAGACCATACAGATAAGCGACTTCCCTATCCGAAGCTCCTACGTATGGGGACCTATGGGACCTATGTTCAACAACGAGCTGAAGGACAAGTTTGCCAGCAACACCCGCCTGAAGCAAGTGAGCCGCAATGGCGACCTGAAGATTGAGGGCGAGATTACCCAATACTCGCAGCGCAACAAGTCGGTTTCGGCAGAAGGCTACTCGGCGCAAACCGAGCTGAGCATCACCGTGAACGTACGCTTCACCAACACCAAGAACCATAGCGAGGACTTCGAGCGCCAGTTCACATCCGCCAAGACCTACGATACCACACAGAGCCTCGCCTCGGTGCAGGAAGAGTTGGTCGACCAGATGGTCAAGGACCTCGTAGACCAGATATTCAACGCTACCGTCGCCAACTGGTAACGGGAGACAGAAGCTAGGAGTCGAAAAAGACAACAGAAGCCAGGAGTCAAGAAAAAGGGACACAAGTCATAAACATGGTAGAACTAAGCAGACTGATACAGCATCCAGAAGAGATGAGCAAGGAGACACTCTACGACCTGCGTGAGCTTCTTGCCCTGCACCCGTATTACCAGACGGCACGCCTCCTGATGCTGCAAAACCTGTATATCCTGCACGACACCAGCTTCAACGAGGAGCTCAGGCAGGCAGCCATCTACATCACCGACCGCAAGGTGATATTCCAGATGGTGGAGGCCGCCCACTACCAGCTCAAGAAGGAGGGCGACAGGGCTGGCTCCAGCTCCGCCCCAGGCAAGATGGCAAGCCTGGCCAATGGCAAGGGACATGCAGACCGCACCAGCGACCTCATCGACCACTTCCTGGAGACGATACCCGCCGACGGCGAAGAGGAAGCCAAGGGCAGGGAGAAGCGCAAGCCTACACCAGCCGATGCTGCCGTAGACTACGTTGCCTACCTGATGGAGACCGAGACCGAGCAGAAGGCCGAGGAGCCATCGCGCACCATCAGCCTCATAGACGAGTTCATCGGGGACGGAGGCTTCAAGCTGCCTAAGGTGGACGAGGCCGCCGACTATACCCCCGAGTACACGCCAGAGATGAACGAGAGCGACAACGACGACTCCAATGATGGCAAATCGACCGAGGCAAGCGGCGGCGTGTTTACGGAGACCCTGGCACGCATCTACATCAAGCAGGGCAAGTATGAGCGGGCACTGCAAATCATACAGCGCCTGCACAAGCAGCACCCTAGCAAGAGTGCCTACTATGTAGACCAGATGAGATTCCTGGAGAAGCTCATCGCCAACAGCAAGAAGTAAACAAGAAGAAGAACAAAGACAAGAATAATAAGAATAAATAAAACTAGTTTTAAAAAAAAATGGCTTACACATTATTTGTAGTATTGATCGTCCTGGTATCATTGCTGATGATTTTCATCGTGCTCATCCAGGAGTCAAAGGGAGGTGGACTTGCAAGTAACTTCTCTTCAACCAACTCTATCATGGGTGTTCGCAAGACTACGGACATCGTAGAGAAATTGACATGGGGCCTCGCAGCTGCCATGGTAGTAATCAGCGTTGCCTGTGCCTACGTAGCTCCTCAGGCTGTTGGCGACAGCAGCGTGATGGAAGGCGCGACACAGGAGCAGACCGCTCTGCCAGCCATGCCAGGCGCAAGCAAGGACGCTACCGCTGGCGCACAGCAGCAGAGTGCTCCAGCAGCGGGCAACCAGGCTGCTCCAGCAGCGGGCAACCAGGCTGCTCCAGCAGCGGGACAGGGTGCTCCAGCAGCAGGACAGGGTGCACAGAAGGCTGCGCCAGTGGTTCCAGCTAGCCCTGCAAAATAATTTTTCAGCAAAAAGTACGGGAAATATTTGGTAGATTCAAATTTTTTCCGTACCTTTGCACTCGCTTAAGAAAATTGCTGATTAAGTATCTAACATGGTGGACGTAGTTCAGTTGGTTAGAGCGTCAGATTGTGGTTCTGAATGTCGTGGGTTCGAGTCCCACCTTCCACCCCAGGTAAGCCCTGCAAATCTTCTATAGGTTTGCAGGGCTTCTTGCTTCTATAACATTACATCATCTATAACATTATACTATCCATACCGCCCATCACTGCATCTACTCCACCACGAGCCAGACGGTCTCGCCCGCTTGCTGCGCCTCGGTGATGCGGTCGATGAGTCGGCGCAACCAGATGCGGCTGTCTAGCACCCTGCCCACTCTCAGGTTCTTGCCCACGAGGATGCAGCCCTGCGTGTCGGCGGCACTGTTGCCGGCATGGATGCGCACGCCCTGGAAGTTGGGCACCGCCCATACCTCGGGCAGCCAACGCTTGAAGCGCATCGACCGGGTGATGAGCAGCAGATACCTGCCCTCGGGTATCGCCGTCTTGCCGGGTATCTTGATGGCCTTCACTCCCGACTTGCGCCCCAGCTGTCGGTTCTCCTCCCCAGGGGGCAGTTCCACGCCCAGCAGGTTGCGCCAGGCTGGCTCCAGGGTATCGCAGAAGTACTCCTGCTTCTTCCCCACATAGAGGTGTCCTATGGTATACTCCTTCTTCTTGGCTATACGTTTCAATATGATGTCCATGATTTCTTCTCCTTATCTTTTTTATTGTTTGTTACTTAGGTCGAGTCCGTCCGAGCGATAGAGCATTTTCTCGAAACTGAAACTACTGAAACCGATACCCCCTTCCCCCGCCGCCTTCTTGCGGCGTATGTAACGGCGGTGTATCCAGTTCTTGAGCATCTGCTTCGTGCCCTCCATGCCGAGACCGTTCTGCTGCCTTGCCGCCACCACTTGCTGCAGGCTAAACTCGTCGGGCAGCAGCTGCAGCATGTTGGCAGGTCCACGCTTGTTGGACTTCTCGCCCTCAAGCTCCGTCTTCTCTATCGCCTCGCAGAAGAACTGCATCTTGCACCACAAGTCGTATCGCTCGCTCCATCTGATGAAGTCCTCCATCTCGGGTTCCCACCTACAGCCATTCGCCACATAGAGCACGCACGCCTTGAGGTAAGCTATCACGTTCGCCCTGTACGAGAAGTTCTCGTAGATGCGGCTCTGCGACATTCGGGCAAAGTCGGCGTTCTCCTCCTTCAGCCTTTGCGCCAGCTCCAGTGCCTCGGTGCACTCGATGAGCCCCGTTGCCTGGCAGAGGTTGTCGATATAGGGCTTCAGCGTGTCGGAGAACTGCTGGTCGTAGGTGCCGTAGACGGGCAAGTCAGCTCCTATCTCACGCTCCGGGATGGTGCAGAAGTTGATGCGGGAGAGCGGACCGTCGGTCAGCACATGGGCGAAATACCGCTGCCCCTTCCTGATGGTGGTGGAGGCGTTCCAGTTGAAGCGGATGGTGACACGCTCCGTCACGCTCTGCATACCCACGCGGGTCTGGCCATACAGGTTGCCCGGGTCGAAGGCGAGGCACATGATGCGGAAGTGCTGGTTGCCGATGCCCTTGAGGGCGTCAAACTGGTCTATCTCGTTGAGCGAGGTATAGAGGAAGTGATCCTGAGCCTCGGCGGTGCGCATCACGAAGGCAGGGTTGGTCATGTCGGCGTCTATCTCCTGGATGATGAGGTTTTGCGGCCGCTTGCGCTTGTCCTTGTTGGCACCCTTGCGCATCATCTCGTCCTTCCACTCCTTCTCACGCTTCAGGTTTTCCTGGTCACGCTCCCTGATGTCGGCCATGATCAGGTTGATGGGCATCTGCACGCAGTTCTTGCCGGCACCGGTACCCGCCATGAGGACGCACATCAGCGTAGCCTCGTGCTCCACGTTGTCGATGTAGCGGAAGCGGGTGCGCCACAGGTGGGCGGCAAGCGGTGGGAAGACGGCATGGGCTACGGCTGGCTTGTAGATGTCGGGCGTGCGGCTCACGAGCAGTTGGATGAGCTTGGGCAGGTGCTCGGGCATCGGAGGGGGAAGCTGCGATGAGCCTTGCGAAGAGTCTTGCGATAATTTCTCCAGCTTCTTGCTCTCCACATTCTGTTTGATTTCCTTGCTCATCCTTTCAGCCTTGGCGTTGACATGCATCACGCTTTGCGACATCGGCTTGCTCGCATCGCCATACTTCTGGTAGAAGTCGTGCACGAGTTGCAGGCAGTTGTGCTCCGTGCCATAGACGGGCATCTTCACCACGAGCACACGCTTCATCTCGTCCTCGCTCATCACTCTGCTGGCTCCGGCACTGAGAATGGCGAGGAGCGAGGAGTGGCGAGAGCCCTGCACGTCTATCTCCACGTTCTTCAGCCCCGCAGCCTCACGGAAGAGGTCGAATGCAATGAGGTTCTTCTCGCTCGCCGCTGGCGTAGTGTCGCACACGGATTTCACGGAACTCACGGATTTCACGGAACTCACGGATTTAACAGATTCCACAGATTTATCGGATTCCACCGTTGCAGGGGGGTCCACCGTTGCAGGGGATTCCACCGTTGCAGGGGTTTTGTATTCCCCGACCTTCTTTTCGCTCGCCGAGAGAGGAGACTTGCAATCCCCGACCTTTCCTACCCTTCCGTCGATGCCCAGTCCTCGCTTGGCGAAAGCCTCGCGATAGCGGGCAAGCTCCTCGTCGGGCAACACGGCATACCACATGGGGGAGCGGTATATCTCGGAGCTGGCATCGGTGATGAAGATGATGCGCTCGGGCGAGAAGCAACTCTCGTCGGGCGGCACGCCCAGAGCCTGGCAGTAGGCTCGCTGCGTCTCCTCGATGGTCATGCCCAGGGGCATGCGTATGTCGATGTGCAACTTCTTGCGGGCACTGTATTCCAGATGCAGCAGCTTGCCCCGCCAAGGGTTCTCCTGCCCCTCGCCACCGGGCTGCGCTGCCTCCAGCTTCTCCATCGTGTCGAGTTGGCGGGCTCGCTGCAAAGCCTTCTCCACGAGCGGCTTGTCGTCCACGTCCACCGTGGTCTGGAAGAGGAAGCTGAAGGGGTCGATGTGGTCTTGTCGGCGCTTGTTGTCGATGAAGTGGCTGTAGTGGGCGCATCTGAAGGGCAGCTCTCTCTTCACCTTCGCCTGCGCCTTTGCCACGGCAGCCTCGTCAGCCATGTCCACGCCCCTGATGGGCTTCTCACCCCTAATCTGCTGTATCGCCTCGCTCAGCCAGGGGTAGGCGATGGTCTTGTCATAGTCCGCCAGGGACAGGGAGCTTACGCTCCCCTTGTTGCCCCCACGGTAAGGGTTGTAGGCGATGACCCTTCTCAGTGTGTTGTCTTTCTTCTCCATCGTCATCATGCCTTGATATAGTTTTCCCATGGCTGGTCCTCGCTCATGCCCTTGGCATACTGCTTCACGCTCATCACCTCCTTGTAGAGGTACTTCATGATTTCCCCCTTGGCCATCTCCTTGGGGAAGGAGTAGCTCACGAAGACACGCTTCTCCGAGGTGCGCAGGGTGCCGTGCAGGGTCTTGTAGATGTCGGTGTACACCTTCTTGCCCGATGGCTGAGAGGCATAGAAGTCGAGCATGTCGCCGTAGTCTCCGCCAGAGCATACCAGCTTGCCGTAGATAACCTTGGGCTTGTCGGCGATGACCTCGATGTCGTTCCACGGTGCCTTGCGGAAAGATACCTTGCCGTTCTCCTCAGAGATGAGCGCTCCGTCTACCTTCTGGGCGTTGAGCAGTGCTGCGCCCTCTACACTTTTCTTGGTTCTCATAATTATTTCTCCTTTTTTTGTTATGAGGTTGGGGGCTGGGACCATTCCCTTGATTCCGTCCTAGTTTGGTTTGCCAGTTCCGATGGTACCGCTTCTTCGCCGGCATACAGAAAAGCCCCCGGAAATGGGGAGAGCCTTGATGTTGGTGGCTGCTTCTCATTTCCGGGGGCAAAGATACGGCGATTTTTTCGCACTTACCTGGTACGTAGGTGGTACGGGTAGGTGGTACGGTTCTCATATATTGATCAGAGGGTTCAGTTTGTCGAGCAACTGGGATGTCTTCTGCTGCTCCATGGCCTTGTTGTAGGCGGCGCGCATGGTTTCGGGGTTCTGACCCCAGAATTTTGAGAAAACCTTCCACACGCACTTGATATTGAGTCTGGCACCTATCTGGTAGGCGATGAGCGACTGGGCAGACAGGGAGAGATTGTTGGGCTGGTTGTTCTCGTCGAGGTAATCATACTCCTGGAGGTTCTTCAGGATTTTCTGCGCCTTCTCCGACTTCAGCTCCTCGGGGAGTTCGCGCTTTACCTCCTGTTGCTTGCCAAAGCCATCGGGTAGGCTGCCAATAATAATATTTTGCACATTGCCACCGCCAAGGTTAAATTGGCAATCATGGACATTAAAACCTAGATATTCTAAGGCTTTACTCAGTTGTTCGATTGTAGGTTTTTCCATTTGTTATCAATTTTAAGATCTGTAAAAGGTTCTCACTCTACGCTGGAGAGGAGGGCTATACTTGCCAGTTTAGCAAGTCAAAGAGGAGAGGTGTACAGAAAATCCGACATTCCATTGAACTTCCAAGCCCAGGATATGGGATTTCCTATCTAGCAGCTAACCGCTATTTTGTAAGATTCTATAAAATTTCATTGTCTTTTAGTTATTTATATACGTTACAATTTTCTACTATATTTTTATAATAGAAAAACTCGCCTGCAGTTCGGATGGGATGCAAGCGAGTTCTGTGGTTGCAAAAGTACAAATAATAATTGATAAAACAAAACTTTTTGAAAGAAAAATCACCAAAAAAGTGAAATTTCCACAGATTCGGTTGAAATCGACCGTACGCCCTGTTTTACTCTAATTGAGCAAGCTTTGAGTGTATTTTTTAACGTTAA
>CAVCRI010000096.1:0-11204 GCA_963604545.1 Lachnospiraceae bacterium
TATTTTTGAAACAAATTTCGCAAATTGTATAGGGGTTAGAATGGGCGATTCTTTAATGCAAGGACAGGTGAACAACATCTATACGATGGACGATTATTTCTTCATCGATTTCTCGCTCATCAACAAGACGAAGATTAAGTATGATATTGCGGAAATCAGACTCAAACTGATAGATAAGAAACAGAGCAAGGCAACCAATTCGCAGACGGTAGAGCTGACTCCAGTTTATACCCTAAACAAGAAAAGCTCTTTCCATAAAGGGTATCGTAACGTTATCGTCATAAAAAAAATAACCTTCCCCAACGAGAAACGTTTGCTTCTGGAGATTTCGGAAGACCAAATATCAGGCAGGGTCATCACTATTCCTATCGACTATTCCGACGTATTGAATGCTGATGGTTTCAATGCTAGCTTAGTCGGTCATAAATTCTGGAGAATTCATTAAAAGATAGTTTATGCAAGAAGAAAGCAAAGAACTCAAAAGCATTTACTCGATGTTTCGAGCTAGCATCTATGTGATTCTCTTTTTTGAGATATTGATGTTCACTCCCATAGACCTCGGACCCATCTATCAGTTTGTGGTCAGGATACTTGGCAACCTAGGCATCTTTAAAAGTCTGTTGGCTTGCAAGGGTGCAGAACTCTTGTTGGTCGCCATCACCTGTACTGGAACCAAGGCGAAGAAATCCTTGAAGTTTGATGTCAAGCGAATGGTCATCATCCCTTTGTCCATTGGCTTGGTTCTTCAACTGGGATGTATTCTCCTTCATGAAGGTATCTCTTCGCTAGCCATTGCTGGTATTCCTATTAATCGGGTTTGCTATGTTATGACCAGCATCATCGGACTCTTTATGATTCATGCCTCGCTTGATAATATAGCTAAGTATTTCTCTCATAAACTCGGAGAAGACCGTTTCAACTTCGAGAATGAGAGCTTCGAGCAGAGTACCCGACTGAATGCCAACAAGTATTCGGTCAATATCCCTATGACCTATTATTATAAGGGACGCATCAACAAGGGATGGATTAATGTCATCAACCCTTTTAGAGGAACTTGGGTGGTAGGAACGCCTGGCTCTGGTAAGACTTTTTCTGTGATAGAACCCTTTATGAGACAGCATGCGCAAAAGGGCTTTTCCATGGTGGTCTATGATTATAAGTATCCTACCTTGGCTCGTAAACTCTTCTACCTATACCTGAAGAATCGTGAACTAGGCAATACTCCAAAGGATTGCAAGTTTCATGTCATCAACTTCACCGACGTGGAATATTCTGACCGCATCAATCCTATCCAGAAGAAATATATCCCCGACTTGGCTGCTGCATCTGAAACGGCAGCTACGCTCTTGGAGTCTCTTCAGAAGGGTGGCAAAAAGCAAGGTGGTAGCGAACAGTTCTTCCAAAACTCAGCGGAGAACTTCTTGGCTGCCATCATTTTCTTCTTTGTCAACTACAAACCTACTGGGTTTAAGAATGGCAAGCCTTTGCATCGGGTAGTGGAGTATAATGGTGAACGATTGTATGTTATCACACATAAATTCTCCGATTATCTGGCGATACGCAAGGGTGGGGAAGTGGTGCTGGATTTCCTCGACCATGATGGTAGAAATGTGAGTGTGGATGAAGATGGCGTGCCTGTAGACCTTGACCATCTTTCCTATATGGATGCCAATAATAACATGGTGTTGCTTGGACGTTCTTATTATGTGGACGACAAAGGGGTAGAACAGGTTCCTGATACCATTACAGGCAAATACTCTGATATGCCACATGTCCTCTCCTTCTTGGTTCAGCCCTACATGGACATCTTTGATGTCTTGGTGTTGGATGAGGAAATCCAACCGCTCTTGGCTCCATTCAAGTCTGCTTTGGAGAATCAGGCGATGGATCAGTTGGAAGGTATGGCTGGTACGCTTCGTGTGCTTGCTACCCGTTTGATAACCAAGGAGTCATATTGGGTGTTCTCTGGAGATGATTTCGACTTGAAGGTTTCCGACCCTGCCAATCCTTCCTATATGGTCATCGCTAACGACCCAGAGAAGGAGGGAGTTATCGGCTCTCTCAATGCCTTGATTCTTAATCGCCTTGTTACTCGTGTCAATAGCGGTTATGGTAAGAATGTCCCTGTCAGCATCATCGTGGACGAGCTGCCTACTTTGTATTTCCACAAGATAGACCGCCTGATTGGTACAGCTCGAAGCAACAAAGTGGCAGTAACCATGGGCTTTCAGGAACTCCCACAACTTGAAGCTGATTATGGTAAGAATGGTATGCAGAAGGTTATCACTGTTTGTGGTAATGTCATCTGTGGTTCGGCAAGAAACAAGGAAACACTTGAATGGTTACAGAACGACATATTTGGCAAGGTAAAACAGATTACGAAAAATGTCAGCATCAACGATTCTCGCACCAGTATCTCGTTAAACGAGCACATGGACAACCTGGTTCCTGCTGCCAAGATTGCTGATATGCCTACAGGTTGGCTCTGTGGTCAGACTGCAAGAGATTTCGTGAAGACAGACCCTAATCTGCGTTCCATCAACCTGGAGGAATCCGAGGAATTTCAGACCACCAAGTTCTTCTGTAAGACCAACTTCGATATGGACAAAATCCATGAAGAGGAGTCTCACTATGTAGAACTCCCCAAAATCTATCAGTTCCCAAGTGATGCCGAGCGAGAAATCGCCCTCAACAAGAACTATATCAGAATCAACAATGAGGTGAAGGCGTTGATTGATGAATTGCTAGATAGGGAAGGGTAAAATTTGGATAAAAATAAATTAAAAAGCGTTTCTTGCAAGTTTTGTGCAGAAAACGCTTTTTAAATTTATATTTATCGGCTTTTACTAACGAATAGAATCTCGTCAATTAAATTTCTTTTATACGAAATAACCTCGTTCGTTGTCAATTTACAATCAATGGTAACCCTACTTTCAGGTTCAATGATGATGTTCTTTTCGATGATTGTTTGATAGGAATTCTTTTCGCAATCAAAGACTTGCAGATCAGAGGCCTTGATGAGAGCAGTAACTTTGCCCATATTCTCAATGGTAAATTGCTCATCGTAAAGTTGCATTTTCAATAGCTTGTTTTCGTAAACATCACCATATTCTATGCCATCCACATGGATGAGCCTTCCTACTAATTTGTCGGCATTGGTATATGGATTGCGCTCATAGAATGGTGCATCAGTTTGAGCATCACTTTCTTTCCGAAGTTTGCAAGCATTGACAATGCCTTTCCTTAGATACTTTTCAACCAAAGGGAAGGTGGACTCGGAGGTTTTACTCTCTTGCCAATAGCCTTTCTCTCTGGCATAGCCATTGATGCACTTTTCGCCATGACAATCTTGTTTGGGATTCTGATGGCTACCGCATTTATAGTATTGCTTTTTGCCATGAACATACGTGCCGCATTCTGTTTCCTCGAAAGCTTTGTATAGATACTCGAAATGTAACAGGAGATAATACTCAAAACTACGACTAGTAAAAGCGATATTTACTTTTTTGCCGTCAATCTCTTCGTTTGCTTCCTCGAAAGCTTCCTTTTGCTTAGGATGCTCGTCCTTATCGTAAACTGCCCATGCTTCATCTATGCCTTCACTCAATTGCTTCTTGGCATAAAGCACCCATTTCAATGGTGGAACACCAGTTATCTCATCAGGGTCTTTGTCTTCAACATGTCCATTTACCTTTCGGCTCTTTCCATGATACCCATGTCGTTCAATAGAAGAATCCTCATTATCATCTGGAATCCTTGGCTGAGGAATCGTTCTGATGTCCATTCCTTCGTTCACCTTTTTATATTTAGCGCAAAGGGAGGTAAAGAAGAGTGGTTCCGTCTTCTCACCCTCGCAAATGATACGAATTGTATAGGTGCATGACCTGCTATTCTCATTCTTCCTTCCCATTTTTCTTGAAGATGTTTTCTATGGATGCCAGTGATGGAACCCCACCAAACTTGTTGTTCATATACCACTTGGCGAAAGGAGTGGTCTCACGTACTTCTGCAAAGTCGGAGAGAGAGTAAAGCTCTGACTCACCTTTCTCGTTCTTCTCGGTAAACCAAACTTGGTCTTTTCGGATGACATCTTGGTCGAGCAGGTTGACATCATGAGTGGTGAAAATCAACTGCGCATGATTCTTGTTGATGTTAACGTTACGGAACAAGCCCATAATCAACTTGCTCACGTATGAATGTAAGCCAGAATCCATTTCATCTACCCATAGTGGACTACCTGTGGAAAGAGCTTTCAGAATATGGCAGCCGATGATGAACAATGCCCTTGTTCCGAAAGATTCGTTTTCGAATGGCAGTCGTTCAGAACCATCATCTTCGCCATCTTTGTATTTGGTATGATAACTTTCTACCTGATAATCATTGTTTTGCTTGATGACCTCGAAATTGTTGACACCGGTATCGCAAGCAGACAGAAATTCTGCCAATTTATCTTTATACTCAGAATTCTTGGTCAACCATTGCTTCAGCTCCTTGTCGATGCCCAACAAACAATCCTCATGATAGCCATTCGATACTACCATATTGCTGAAGAATCGAGCAGCAGGGGTGATGTCTTGGTGAGGGGTATCTATCAAGAACTTGGATAGGAGCAACTGGTTCTTGAACACGCTCAATTTGGTTACCTTCTTGATGGTCGGACCACTTTTGATAGTGTCAAGGCGTTCGTCTTCAGATTTGATTCTCTCGAAGATGAGAGTTTGTCTTCCTTGAGGGTAGAACAAAAGACGCTCTTCCAAGATTTCGTATTCCTCAAACTTCACTTCGTATCTGTATCTTACAATCGCTTTTCTATCCTCGATAGGAGCAGTAAACTCGATAGCAAACCCAGAAGGGGCTGTTGCAGACTGATTGTCAAACTTGAATGGGTCGTAGAGTGGGATAGAGTCTCCTTCTCTGTTGTCGAGATTGAGAACCCATCTTCTGATGCGATACATCAGTTTGACGATATTGGTTTTACCAGAAGCATTGGCACCAAACAGCAATGATACTTTCAGACTTTTCTGCATACCATCCCCTGTCCGTTCCTCCAGCAAGTTATCTATCTTTGCCTCGGAACTAGTCGGCTCGGTAGTAAAACTACCATGCTCCTTGAATGACCTAAAATTGTAAAAATCTAAATTTAAAAGCATTTTACGTAAGTTTTGTGCAAATATAGCAATTTAATTTCAGTTATTGTTTGAAATGCTTTTATTTTTATATTTATTTAATAGCTGTCACTCTTAGTTTGACTCCATCATAATAGACCCTCACCATGGTGGGCGTTTCATGTCCTGGCAGCCAGCAAGAGGCGATGAATGTTCTGCCATCTAGGCTGCGCTGCTTGATATGATAGACGGCAGACTTTCCTTCTAGAACGAAGGCCTTGCTGCCCAAGAAACAGATGCCTTTGCCCTCTTTGATTTCTCCCCGACGGAATGGATAGCCTTCAAAATCATCCTTTCCCCTGACGAAATAGCAGTCGTCTTCTTGCCAAAACTCTAGGAATCCAATTCTCACTAATCTAGGAATGGAATCATGCCATTTGCGTGTTTCTAATCCTAGATAGTGCGTATTCCCTTCGTCTTCGATGCGAAAGAAACCATTATCTAGTGCCTCGATTTTATCATACTCCTGCTTCAGAGTCTTGAAAGGCTCGCCATATACATTAAAGAACTGGTATTTCCGATTTGAGTTCTGAGCAATGAGCAATCTATATTTCGTCATTTCTATATTCAGCCAAGTGCCCATGTTAGACCAACTTTTATTATGCACACGCTTGTATAGTGTCAACTTTCCTTGTTTTGCTTGCTCGATCTTATATACAACCATACTTGATAATTGATTCAAGTAACCGGACTCGTTTAGCACTCCTTTTACTTCCTTGTCTAGAGACTGATGTTTGAGCAACCATTGACGTTTTTTTTCGAAAGCATCTACCTCTTCTTGCCAAGCCTTCTTTCTTTCATCCCATTCTTTTCTCTCAATAGGAGTAAGTGATAGCTTTTCACCTTTTGAGTAGAAACAGTTGCCCTTTTCATCCTCGAAAAGTTCCATGTTGTCCATCTTGTCAATGGATTCATAAAGTTTCTGAGGTTCTGTTGGCAAGACCAAGAATTTGTCAAATCTCACACCGTTCTTGATGCCAAAGTTCAGGTATTCCGAACTGAAGGAATGCTTCTCCTCCATCTTCCTGGTCAGGACACGTGGGTAGAATTCCCTGCCGTTTACCGTAGAGAAGTCTATGTTTTCCCTTTTCTCTATGTGTGGCTGTCTGCGGAATCGGATGCCGTTGATGAGGTCAATCCATGGATTTTCCTTGTCTGCCTTTCGGCGAGAGGATAGATGGGCGAATCCGTATGGAAGGATTTCCACCTTATTATATATAGGGGGTAAAACTTCCATGCCGTCTTTGTCTATGATACCTTGCTGTCCTTCCTCGCTTTCCTTGATGCGATAGCCAAAGAGCGAGTCCAGTATCCTTGATTGTCCTTCATGGGTCATCAAGGTTACCATTTCCGTACGCTCATCACCAGATTCTTCTTTGGCTGTAAGCGCACGGTTGATGATGTAAGAGTCCTGATGCAGATTCCCTTTTCCTGCATATCTCCCTTCGAACATAGCCTGCCAATCTCTGTCGATGGATGGCAATCCGAAGAGACGATAACCCCCCACATTATCCAATATGAGGCAAAATTTCTTACCATGAAATACTCGCATGCCTCTGCCCACTTGTTGTAGATATTTGGCTAACGAAAGGGTAGGGCGAGCTAACTGGATGAACTCCACATCTGGGCAGTCGAAACCTTCGCCGAAGAGGTCTACATTGACAAGGATTTGTATCTTGCCCAGTCTGAAATCGTTGAGCATATTCTTGCGCTCTTCCGATGGAGTCTTGCTGGAGATGACTACAGCCTTCAGATGCTGTTGCTGATAATAGGAGGCGATATGCTCGGCATGGTTGATGTCGATGGCATAAACGATACCTTTCTTGTCTTTGGCGTATGTCAAGATGGTATGGCAGAGTCGTTGGATGCTAGGAAGAACGTTCAGCTTCTCGCTCATCTCTTTGAGAGAGTAGTCGCCATCGGCACCACGCTTCTGTAATCCGTCCACCACCTTTTGGTCTTCACTATCAGGCTTGATGGAAACATAGTCATAGAGCGACAAGCGTCCCTCGGCGATGAACTGATTGATAGTCCACGACTGCAAAAGTTCATCGAATAGATTGGTGAATCCTTGTTTTTTGAGTCGGCAAGGTGTGGCGGTAAATCCTATTTTCTTGGCAAGAGGATAAGCATTCATCACCTCGCTATAGGTCTTCGCTAAGGCATGATGCGCCTCGTCGATGACCAATATGGATGGACTTGTTGGCAATTCCTGGTAATGCTTGTTGAGCCATTGGATAGACATCACTTTCACCCTTTCCTGTATGGATTCGTCCACCCATAGCTTGACGGTGTCCTCTATTTGTTCCACCAATTCCCTGCGATGAGCGATAATCCAAACCTCCGAGTTGTTGTCTTGATAAAGGCATGAAGATACGACCGATGCCAAGACATGGGTCTTTCCTGTACCCGTTGGCATCTGCACCATGATGGAGCGATGGCTTATGAAAGCCTTCTCTATTCGCTCTTTCATGTCACGTTGATAGTCGTATAATTCGATTTTCTTCATTTATGTTGCAAAGGTAGCAATAATAACGGAACGAACGAAACTTTTGCGCAATTATTTTTCTAGCGGATAAATTCTATGTCGTTTTCCCCTCTTCATTTTGGTTCAATTTGGTCCATATAAAAGAAAATTCACCTCATCATGAAAAAAAACTGCATAAATGCTTGGTGTTTCAGAAAAAAACAGTACCTTTGCAACTGATAAAAAGTGCTCGTTTCATATAACGAATTGCACAAAAATAAGTAAATGTAGGAATACTTTACATTTTAACAATTAAACGTGTTGTGGTATGCATAAGCTAGATAATTTGCGCCTTACAGAGAGCGCAGCCAACAACATAACAGCGGCAGGCATTCTCAGCTAAGGATTCTTCTAGATGCTGTCGTTAAACCCTAACGAGGTACACCATAACCTTCATGCGTCTGTCATGAAGGGAAAGAAAGTTACATTCTCATGCAAACCATCCATAACGCCCAACAAGCAGCGGAAGTTGACTACCACTGGTTCATCGTTCGTACGCAACCTCGACAGGAGGAAACGTTTGTCTCGATGATAGAGAAGGCGCAAGGCTTGGGAAAGAACATCCTCGAAGTCTATTGCCCAGTCAACACCACCGTGCGAGTGAGGCGCAATGGCAAAGATATTATCACACCTCTTTATACTGGTCACGTTTTCGTGCATGCCACGCTCAAGGCTCTTTCCGATTTTATGGAGTCGGAGTATCCTACGGGTGGCATCCTCTATCGTCCGCAGAAGTTTGCCGATGATGATGAGCGCAAGCAATTGGTTCCATTGGTCGTGCCAGTGGAACAGATGACAGCCTTCCGTGAGTTCATCGACAGTTACCACGACGATATGGTCATCCTCGACCGACCTTATTCCGACTATGCCTTCAATCCCAAGAAAGGCGAGTATAATGAGGTGGTTAAGATTGTGGAGGGACCTTTCACGGGACGCACGGGATATGTGGCACGCTTTGATGGCGACAAGCGACTGGTTTTCAATCTCCTCGAATACGAGCAGGATGCCATCGTGCCCGTCACCATCTCCATTCCCAACCTTTGGGCATTCCAGTTGGTTCGCCTCACCAATATCAAGGATCATAAGGTGGGCAATGCCACCGAGCGAGACCGAGCCATCGACCGCATCGTAGGAACCATCCAGGCGTGCGGCTATCAGGAAGAATCCCTCTCCATCCTTGACGACATCGTGCAACTCCTCTGTCATGAGACCACTTGGTCAGGACTCTGCAAGATGCTTCGTGTGCAGAAGATGGATACCCTGAGCCGAGCCTTCGCAGCCTACACGAAGGAAGATGTCTCACTGATATTCTCCCTCATCCGTTATGAGCGCAGCAACAAGGGATATGTTCGTCACACATGGCGCCGCAACATCCTCCGTCCCTTCCTCACCCCGACATCAGGTTTTGAAGGAGTAGAGGAGAAGCCAAAGGAATTATCTGGCACCGCCAAGTCAAGATTGGATTTCTATGCTGCGTTAGGCAGAAAGTCGATGGCATCCACATCTTCGACAGAAGATAAATCTGCGTTATCTGCGGAATCTGCGGGAGAAAAAGCCCCAGCAGAAGAAAAAGATAAATCCGTGAGATCCGTGAAATCCGTGTGCGACAAAGCCATCCCCCACGAATCTTTCGAAGAAATCATCCGAGAGGTAGAGCTCCGTGAGAATCTCTACAATCCCGATTCTCACGAGGAGCAACGAGTGAAGACCAAGTACTTCGCTCATATCGGCAAGCAAACCGACGAGGAAGGCAATATCGTTTACTTCGTCAACTGGGACAAGTTCCTGTTGGAGTATTTCATGACAGGCGAGAAGGCAAACCTGAAACTCCTCGAAGGCAGAACCCATCAAATCAGAAATAGCAAGAATCGCATAGTAGGGGAGAAGCTCATCGCCTCCTTCCGCAACTATGCCCCCACATTATATATTATATTAAAGTCAGACGAATCCCCAGTGAAGGCAGCTGACAACCTAAAGATTGGCGACCATCATCTCAATGCCTTCATCACGAAAGTAAAGCCAGGGGAGAATGAGCAGGAGTCCCTCGACCGCTTGGTCGATACCTGCGTTAGGGTTTGTGAGGAAATCAATTCCTCCGCCCACCTAGCCATCTGGCGTGAATACCTTCGTACCGTCTGGCTGCATCGCTAGGATAATTATCAGCATAAAAATAGTAAGAGTAAAATGATGAATTCAGGATTTGTGGCATGTGCCGAACTCTACATCCAGCAGCTGCAAGAAGAAGGCAGGATGTCGGCAGCCAAGAACCAGACCTCAGTGCTCAGGCGCTTCATCGCCTACCTCGGCAAGAAGGAAATCCCATTCAAGGACTTCGATGCCGTCCTCATCCGCAACTACCATACGTGGCTGGAGCGACAAGAACTGGGTACCAACACCGTGTCTGTATATATGCGCAACCTCAAGCACCTCTACCGTCAGGTGGCGGAAGCAAAGGGGCAGGAAGTGGAAAACCTCTTTAAGAACATCAACGTCAGTTATCGTATGAAACAAGAACGCAACGGCTTGACCCTTTCAGAGATAAAAAAGCTTCGCAAGTTTGACCTGAGCAATGAGCGTCCATTCGTCTCGCTCTCTCGCGACTTCTTCCTCTTCTCCGTTCTGGCACACGGCATGGCAGGAGGCGACATCTTCTACCTCACCGAGGACAACATCCATGATGCCGAACTCACCTATGAGGTTCACGCCACAGGCAAGGAGGTCACCATCCCTTGGGAGCCAGCGATGCAGGAGATAGTGGATCGATACAAGCGTCCCGACTCCCCATTCCTTTTCCCACTGATAGATGCCGTCGATGATGATGAAGACCGTTTCCGCCAGCATACCCAAACCCTTCAGCGCATCAACCGCCAGCTACATAAGTTAGGTGAGCGTCTCGACCTCCCCTTCACACTCAACATGACGGTAGCCCGCCATTCCTGGAAGAGTATGCTGCAAAGTGTGCAAATCAGCAAGCTGATATAAGCATAAGCCTTATACATATATAATAAGGTATAAGAAAAGACATTACATGGCAAAGATAATCCCATTTCACAATCCCAAAGACAACTCTGGTGAGGGCAACGATTATCACCATCCATCCGACGAAGAACTCAATCAGATGTTCGGCGCCTTCATGGATGCCTTCTTCGGAGATGATTCCGATGAGTGGGATGACCTTTATGAAGGTTCTACACCCTTTGCCTATTCCGTAAAGCCAGCTTCTGGTAAAAGAAGAAAAGCTAGGAAGAAACCGACTGACCGTCAGGTTCCCAACTACGCTTATAAGCCAAAGGGGAAAGATCCTGGCAAGTATTACCGTCAGAAAATAGAGGCAATCTATAAATGGAAGGTGAATGGTGTCAACGACATCCACTATGCCTTACGTATCTACGAGGGTTGGCTATCCCAAGTCGAGAAATATAATCAGGCAGAAGATTACTATTATTCCGCTTGCATCATGGGCTTGCTTCTTTGGGAAGTTTCCCGATTCCACAACCATTGGCATCTCGACT
>CAVCRI010000097.1:0-11158 GCA_963604545.1 Lachnospiraceae bacterium
ATTGGGCTTACCTCACCACATACGTCAATCCGATGCATTATTTCATTGATGCCATTCGGACAGTCTTCGTTCGTGGGGGTGATTTTTACAGCATCGCCCATCAGCTTTTGGCGCTTGTCATCATCGCCGTGTTGATGAATGTTTGGGCGATTGCCAGTTACAGAAAGAATCCCTAAGAGTGCTTTCTGAAAAAAATCCTAAAACATTTTGTTTTTAGTTATAATTATACTACCTTTGCCCATCCAAATATTGATAACATAAAAATTATATAATGATGAATAAGATTACAATGCTTGGCACGGGCAACGCTACGGTGACCCAGTGCTACAATACATGTTTTGTGCTGGATACCGATAACACTCGCTTGTTGGTGGATGCGGGCGGCGGAAATGGCATCCTGGGACAGTTGAGGAAAGTGGACATCAGCATCGCCGACATTCATCATCTCTACGTCACCCACGCCCATACAGACCATGTGTTGGGCGTCATCTGGGTGATTCGCATGGTGGCGCAATGCAAGGGCTACGAGGGGCAGCTCCATGTGTATAGTCACGACAAGGTGCTGAAAGTGGTGCGCACTGTCTGTGACATGATTCTAGCCAAGAAGCAGTTGGCCAAGGTAGCTGAGCGTGTGGTTTTCCATGAGTTGAAGGATGGTGACAGTTTTGAGGTGGGCGACATCCACATGACCTGTTTCGACATCCATTCCACCAAGGAGAAGCAGTTTGGTTTCCGAGCTGAATTGCCAGCTTCTGCAGTTTCATCCTCTTCCTCATCCTCAGCCTCCGCTTCGTCGAAGCAAGACAAGCTCATTCTCGCTTGCTTGGGCGATGAGCCTTACAATGAGCAGAACCGCCAGTACGTCGAGAAAGCCGACTGGATGATGTGCGAGGCTTTCTGTCTCTATGCCGACCGTGACGTCTTCAAGCCTTACGAGAAGTGCCACAGCACTGCGCTCGATGCAGGCAAGCTTGCGGCAGAGCTAGGCGTGAAGAATCTCATCCTCTACCATACTGAGGAAAAGACACTCGCCACTCGCAAGCAGACCTACACCAAGGAAGCGGCAGAAAAATTCAAGGGCAGGATTATCGTGCCTGACGATTTGGAGGTAATAGATTTATAGAACATCCCTGAAAATACCATAAGAAAAAAGAGATTTTTTTGACAGTGAAGGTTTACGTGTGTCATGTTAACAAATAAGAGGAAAATCCGAGTGCTTTATTCTCACAGGGATTTTCCTCTTATTTGTTGGTTTATTTTATTTGCTAATCTATCATTTGCTTATTTGCAATTCAACATGCTTTTCTTGCGCTCGCAGTATCTCTCGCACTGGGCGCAGATGTCGTAGCCCAGCATGGCTCCCAAGATGAAGTCCTCCTCGGGAGTGAGCTGGCACAATGGCTTGGTGACAATCATTCGGATAGCATCCAGGCATTCGCGCTTGCCAAAGAAGAGGTTCAGACGGTCGTTGCCCACTGGTTGGATGATGTACTCGATGTGCTGGCTCTTCAGTCTAGTTATGGCAAAAGACTCATATTTCTTGTTGAATGTGAAGAGCACCATGCGGCGCACACCCTTCTTGTACTCATAAATGTGGTTCATCAGAACCTTCAAATCTACTGGTATTGTCACCTCTAGCTGCATACTATCCGAACTTTATTGCCTTGTTAATTAAAAAAACATTATCGCCTAAGACTTAGAGTGATGGCTTGATGGCTTCGAGCCAAGCGTCGATGCGCTCCTCAGTCTTGTCATCCTCGTTCACGTCGTCGAGAGCTAAGCCCACGAACTTGTCGCCATCCACAGCTTCGCTGTCGTCGAAGGTGTAACCATCGGTAGAAACACCTGGCAATACGGTGGCACCTGCCTCTACGGCTGCATCGTTGAGTTCCTTCATACCGCCACAGAATGTGTCAGAATAAGACTCGCTGTCGCCACAACCGAAGAGAGCTACGGTCTTGCCTGCCAAACCGACGCTCTTAAGTGTCTTCACGCCATCATACCAGTCGTCTTGCATCTCGCCAGCGCCCCAGGTAGAGGTGCCAAGGATGAGGTTGTCGTGACTAGCGATAGTATCGTCGTTGATGTTTGCTACATCTACTGCTTCCACGCCCAACTTGGAGGCGATGGTCTCGGCAATTGACTGGCATGAGCCAGTGGAAGAGCCATAAATTGCAATTGTTGATTTCATTTCCTTATCTTACTTTTAGTTACGTTTTTTCGGGTGCAAAGATATAGAGTTTCTGCGAATCTTGCAATACCTAAAAATGATGGTTTCCCAAGAATACCTAATAATGGGGATGGCTGGTTTATCATCAAGAAAGGATAATGAATGATGGAGAATGAATCATGGGAGGGGGCGAATGCCGATTCGTTGAAAGAAAAAGGGCGTTCGTTGAATAAAGTTGCGAGTGTCGAAATCTTGGCTTATCTTTGCAACAGATTTTTAAAACGTGTTGCAAACATTGTTTAATAGATAAACGAATAAAAATAAATAAGTATAAACGGATTAATAAAGTAACGGCTTATGAAAAAAATGGATAAAACTAGCACGATGTGGCTTGCACGGCAGGCCAAACTAGCCAAGGGAATGATGACGACTGCAATGGTTGCTCTCGTCATGCTGATGGGAATGCAGATGATGACAGGTTGCTCTTCCGACAGCGACCTCTTCGAAGACGACAATACGGAGAATGGTTCTGACAATGGCAGCTCCGACTCAGGCAGCTCCGCCACCTACGAGAGCTCGCTCTCCGACCTTACCTCCTTCGACATCGCCATCGACAAGACAGCCCTGGCTGAGTCGGAATCCATCCCCACGGAGGGTGATGAGGCAGAGGACTACATCGAGAACAACACTTTCTCCAATAACGTCACTATTGCCTTCAATGGCACTTTGGCTTCCACCTCGGGAAGTGTGGATGGCGTAGAGGTCAGCATCTCGGGGGCAGACGTGGTGGTCAAGTCAACAGCCAAGAAGGTGCATTACACCGTGAGCGGAACCACCAGCGACGGATTCCTCAAGATCTATAGCGATAACAAGTTTGAGTTGGAGCTGAGCGGCGTGAACATCACCAACCCTGACGGTGCAGCCATCAACATTCAGAGCAAGAAGCGTGGTTACATCGTCTTGGCTGACGGAACCGCCAATACCTTGACCGATGGCACCAAGTACACTGATGCTACCGACGATGAGGACATGAAGGCTTGCTTCTTCAGCGAGGGAAAGATGCTCTTCTCGGGTAGCGGCTCGCTCGATGTCTACGCCAACTGCAAGGCGGGCATCAGAAGCGACGACTACGTGATGTTCCGACCAGGCAACAACGTCTATGTGAAGGCGACCGCTGGCAACGGCATCAAGGCCAACGATGCCATTTATATAAAAGGTGGCGTGCTCAACGTGGAGACATCGGCTGCCGCAACCAAGGCTTTGAGTAGCGACGGATTGGTGCAGATAGACGGAGGTAGAACCACCGCCATCACCACTGGCACGGGCGAGCTCGACGATGACAAGACCGACGTGAGCGGATGCGCTGGCGTGAAGGCTGACAGCATCTTCGTGATGAACGCTGGAGCCCTCTACTGCAAGAGCACTGGCGCTGGTGGCAAGGGCATCAGCACCGACCAGGCGCTCACCATCAACGATGGAACCGTCAAGGTCATCACCACGGGCAAGCAATACACCTACGGCAATCTCGACACCTCTCCAAAGGGCATCAAGAGCGACACGGAGGTCAACATCAAGGGCGGCACCATCATGGTGCGCTGCACGGGTGGCGAAGGCTCTGAGGGCATCGAGAGCAAGGCAGAGATGAATATCTCGGGCGGCAACATCATGGCCTACTGCTACGATGACGCCATCAACTCATCCAAGGCGATGACCATCTCGGGCGGCAACATCTTTGCGATGGGAACCAACAACGACGGTATCGACTCCAATTCCACCCTCACCATTTCGGGCGGAGTGGTCATTGCCTGCGGCACCACCGTGCCTGAGGACGGTTTCGATTGCGACCAGAACACCTTTACCGTCACAGGCGGTACGCTGATAGGCATCGGCGGTGGCACTTCCACCCCTACGGAGAGCGTCTGCACCCAGCCAGTGGCCATTCTCGGCGGCAGCAGCATCTCCAGTGGACAGTACATCACCGTGGCAGACAACAGTGGCAACAACGTTCTTGCCTTCAAGGTGCCTCGCGACTACACCCAGCAGGGCTACACCTTGCTCGTAAGTTCGCCTAAGATGACCAAATCAAACTCTTATATCTTCTCTTCGGGAGCCACAGTGAGCGGTGGCAGCGATTTCTGCGGCTACGTTACGGATGCCACGGTGAGCGGTGGCTCCTCCTTGGCTACCATGACCCTCTCTTCCATGGTCAACACATATAACTACAGTGGCGGCATGGGAGGCGGACAGCCTGGTGGCAATGGCGGTCAACCTGGCGGTGGTCCTGGTGGAAATGGTGGACAGCCTGGCGGTCGCTAAGCAGAGCATTTATAAATAGATTTTGGTGAGCATTTATAAATAAATTTTAGTGAACATATATGTAAGTTGTATTTAAGAGAGTAAGATGACAATGAATGCGTTAATTCTGAAGTTCCAGCCCATTTCCCTAGAGGAGATGGGCGGAATCAGACTGATGAACCGAACGGACACCAAGTTTGTCACCTCGGTCGATAAGTTGATGCTTCTGCTCCAGATGGCAGGCTCGGAGTATCGGGTACAGGAGATAGATGGCAAGCGCAACATGAGCTACGCCACCGTCTATTATGACTCTCCCGACTACGCCTTCTATAACGCCCACCATGACGGACACGCTGGTCGTCAGAAGGTGAGGGTTCGCTCGTATGTGGATAGCCGCATCAGTTTCCTGGAGGTGAAGACCAAGGACAACCACGGGAAGACTCACAAGAGTCGCATCTCGGCGATGAACCTGCCGATGTACATGGAGGCAGCGTTTGCTACGCATTCGCTTTCAGCTTTTTCCCTTCAAGACGACCAGAAGGCGATGGAATTCTTGCAGCAGAACTTGCGGCTGAATCCTCAGCTCCTGGAGCAGAAGATAGAGAATAGGTTTCATCGCATCACCCTCGTCAACAAGGCGAAGACTGAGCGGCTGACCATAGACACGGACCTCTCTTTTCGCAATCTCACCACCGGACAGGAATGCTCATTGCCTCAGCTTGCCATCATCGAGCTGAAACGTGACGGGCTGAAACCTTCGCCCATCATCGGGATGCTGAGAGAGTTGCGCATCCACCAGGGCGGTTTTTCCAAGTATTGCATCGGTGAGGCGTTGACCAACCCAGCGTTGCGCATCAATCGGATGAAACCACGCTTGCAGAGGCTCATGAAGATTTCGTGACTTTTCCATCAGTCGAATGGCTAAGGCAGGGATTTTTGGACAATAAGGATGGAATTTTTCAGACAATTTTAAAAAGAGAATAGTTTTTTTTATACGTAGTAGTTTTAGTTATAATTCAAGTATTCATGTGAAGGTCCAAGAAGTGGAAAGAGGATGAATTGTTCTTTTCCACTCCTGGATTCTTACCCTTCTCAAAAGTAAATGACAATGAACAATATAGCAGACCTCATGGCATTCTTGCCAACCATCGCCCGATTCGTGTTCAGCACGTTCTTCGTATGGGTCATCACCCATTTTCTCTACTTTCCGAAGAGCCGACGTAGAGAGTATTACTTCACGTTCATGCTCATCGGCATCAGCGTGTTCTTCCTCATCAATCTCTTGGGCGGTACGCACATCAAGATAGAGTTTGCCCTCGGGCTCTTCGCCATCTTCGGCATCATCCGTTATCGCACGGAGTCGATGCCCGTCAGGGAAATGACCTATCTCTTCATGATCATCGCCATGTCGGTCATCAATGGACTTGCCGACAATCTGGGATGGCTCGCCATGGGAGCGGTCAACCTGCTCTTCATCCTCACCACTTTCCTCTTCGAGAACATCAAGGTGAAGGGAAGCATGGCGGTGAAGATGATTCAGTACGACCGCATCGAACTCATCAAGCCTGAGTGTCGAGAGGAACTGCTTGCCGACCTGAAGGAGCGAACAGGGCTGGAAATCGTGAAGGTGGAGATAGGCGGCATTGACTTTCTGAGAGACATGAGCGTCATCAAGGTGTATTACCATTCCGACGAGGTGATCACCATCGACGGTCAGATGAAAGTGAATCGTGAGGAATATGCAGCCATTTAATGAAAATCAAGCATTTAATGAAAATCAAGCATTTAATGAAAATCAAGCATTTAATGAAAATCAAGCATTTATGAAAAATCAACCAATTGATAAAAAATAAGTATAGATGATGACTCGATTTAATGATAATGTTTTAGTTGCGATGGCCTTGGCTGGTTGTATGCTAGGCTTTTCGCAGCCTGTCAAGGCGCAGAGCGACTTTGGAGTTTGGATGGATGCTGGGATAGAGAAGAAACTAGACAAGCATTGGACGGTGGAAGGCGAACTGGGGGCGAGAACCCGCAACGACTCCAAGGAGATGGACCGCTACAGCCTTGAGCTGGGCACTGATTATAAGCTCAACAAATACTTGAAGCTGTCGGCTGGTTACAATCTCCTCTACGACCATCGCGGCGGTACGCAGACCTATCATAAGGACGGCTCCGTCAACAAGATTACCCCTTCCTATTGGTGGCCTCGCCATCGTCTGCTCTTCGGCGTGACGGGCAGCTACAGCTTGGGCAACCTAGGGTTGTCGCTCCGTGAGATGTACCAATACACCTATCGTGCCAAGGCGAAGGGCAAGAAATATGACACCGACACGGAGGAATGGGAGGATGTGAAGAGCAAGAGCCAGCACCTCTTGCGCTCCCGATTCCAGATAAACTATCGCCTGAAGCATACGCCACTCACTCCTTTCGGAAGCGTGGAACTCTACCATGGCGAGGGCGGCTTGCAAAAGACTCGCTACACCCTGGGCACTAACTTCTCCATTGCCAAGCACCACGACCTAAAGCTCTACTATCGCTACCAGGACCTGACGAAAAACGATGATGACGACCTCGACACCCACGTGCTAGGCATAGGATATTCCTATAAGTTCTGATGCTTCATAGAACAAAGTTCTAAAGCTTCATATAATAAAAACAACTCTTTAACGTTATCAACTATATTGAAACTTGTTACTAATAATATTTCGAAGGATAGGTCTGAGGGGAGCGAGAAGCGCTCCTGCTTGACCAATTATTTTCAGACTATGATGAAGGGACAGAAACGATCGGAAATCATTCTCTATGTTGTGCTGTGGGCATTGTTGTTTGCGGCACCAGTCATCTCGCTGTACTTGGACAGCTGGCATCTTACAGGGGCTTCGGAAGTAGCCTCCCATGCAGCATCTGGGATGGCTTCTGGAGCGGCTTCGGAAGTAGCCTCCAATGTTGCTTCTGGGGTAGCTGACGCTTCGCAGCATTCAGCGGCGAGGGATTGGATGGGCGTGTATTCTGCTTGGAGCCTGTTGGCGATGTTTTGCGTCACCTTCTTCATTCATAATTTCCTAGTAGCCCCTTTGCTCGTTTACCGCAACCGCAAGTGGCAGTATGCTGGGGCTGTGGCAGTGCTGGTCGTTGCCTTTGCGGCCTATCAGCTGTGGGGCAGGCCTCATCGCCCAGAGCCTGGGGAAAGGATGGAGCCTGGGATGGAAGCTCCGATGAATCCGATGGATAAAACATTTGGAGAACAAATGGATAAGCCACAAGACTCTCCTATGGATAAACCACAGGAAGGACAGATGAGTAAATCACAGGACGACCAACTGGCTCCTCATCCCGAAATGAAAGGAGAACATCCGATGGCACAGGAAGGAATGGGCAAAGAAGAAAAAGGCAAGGAGGAGCATTTGCGAGATATGAACTTGGAGAAGCAAGAAGCTCGTCCTGTACCTCCAGCGAAACCAAAGGTTGACATGATGCACGAGCCTCCCCGTGCCTTCGGCGGACAGGATTCCGTGGCCTTCATCATCATGAGCTTGCTGCTCGGGTTGAACATCGGAACGAAGTATTTCTTCAAGTCGCTCGACGACCGCAAGCGGATGAAGGAGTTGGAGCGTGAGAACCTCAACAGCCAACTGGCTTACCTGAAATGCCAGATCAACCCCCACTTCTTCATGAACACGCTCAACAACATCCACGCCCTCGTCGATATTGACCCCGAACAGGCGAAATACACGATAGAGGTCTTGTCGAAGCTGATGCGCTACGTGCTCTACGAGGGCAACAAGTCGATGGCGCCGCTGCAAAAGGAGCTCGACTTCATCGGCCACTACATCGACTTGATGAAAATCAGATACACCGACAAGGTTCGCATCACCCTCTCATTGCCGTCTTCAAGGAAGCAACTAGCGTCCAGCATCAACCTGGGCGAAATACAAGTGCCCTCGCTCCTCTTCGCCACTTTCGTGGAGAACGCCTTCAAGCACGGCGTGAGCTATCAGAAAGCCTCCTTCATCGAGGTGAGCGTCAGGGTGGACGAGGTAGCCCACGAGGTGGAGTTCCTCTGCTGCAACAGCAAGAAGCCAGCTGCGGAGGACAAGGAGTCTGCCGCTGGTGACAAGCACGGAGGGGTGGGATTGCAGAACGCCACCAAGCGACTGCAACTCATCTATGGCAAGGACGGTTATCGGATGGACGTGAAGCAAGACGATGAGGAGTTTCGACTGCTCCTGAGAATGCCGATCAAATGATAGCTCTGGAGGGTGTGTCGTAAGTCCATGGCGCACCCTCTAAGGTAGGACAGAAGTGATTGAAAAATTTGTAAATAAATAAAGGAAATGTCAATACGAGTATTAGCGATAGACGATGAGCCTTTGGCTCTCCGACAACTGGGTGCTTACCTAGGGAAGGTGCCCTTCTTCGAACTGGCGGGCAGCTGCCAGAGTGCGCTTGACGCAATGAACATATTGGACGAGCAAGAGATTGATGCCATCTTCATCGACATCAACATGCCCGACCTTAATGGGCTCGACTTCGTGAAGTCTCTGAATCATCCGCCGATGGTGGTCTTTACCACTGCCTACCAGGAGTACGCCATCGAGGGCTACAAGGTGGACGCCATCGACTACCTGCTGAAACCTTTCGGGATGGGCGACATCCTGAGGGCTGCTGACAAGGTAAAGCGTCAGTACGACCTGCTCCACACCGCCAGCCTTTCGCCAACCGACGATGACGATGCCCTCTTCCTCAAGACCGAGTACAAGGTGGTGCGCATTCTCGTCCACGACATCATCTATGTGGAGGGAATGTCGGAGTATCTTCGCATCCACCTCGTGGGGCAGAAGCCTGTGGTGGCACTCTTGAGCATGAAGAAGATGGAGGAGCGATTGCCAGCCCAAGACTTCATGCGCATCCATAAGTCTTACATCATCAACCTGCACCACATCGCCGAGATAAATCGTGCCAGGGTGGTGCTGGATAATGAGGAGGATCTGCCAATAGGGGATAGTTATCGGGAGAAGCTGAACGAGTACATCAACAAGAAGTTCCTGGGCAAATAAAGTTCCTGATTATGAGTAGAAAAGACTTGACAGAAAGCAGCATCATGGGCAACATCTAGAACTTCCTCTTGCCTTCGGCAGTGTCTTTTCGGTGGTTATCTGCATCATCGTTTACCGTTGGATGGTAAGGCGCCAGAAGTTCAAGGCTGTATAAAAAATGGGCTTTATTTGTTTTTCTATTCAAAGCACTTGTGCTTTATTTGTTTTCTATCAAGAGCTCTTGTACTTTTTTATTTGTTTTCTTCCAAGGTCAGAACCACATATTCCGAGCGAGTGCCGATGCGGAACTTGCCGCCCCAGATGCCCATGCCCGAACTTACGTAATACTGGGTCTTGCCTTTCTGGAGCGGTCCGAAGGCATCCTCGTAGATGGCATCGGTAACCCATGATGCTGGCCAAACCTGCCCGTAGTGGGTGTGCCCGCTAAACTGGAAGTCGATGCCCGCCTTCTCCGCCTCTTCCAGGTGGTAAGGCTGATGGTCGAGGAGGATGGTGAACTCATTTTGAACATTTGCCTTGGCGATGATTTGCGCCAAAGGCTTGCGCTGCTGGTTGGTGCGGTCGTCACGGCCGATGATGGCGATTCCTGCCACCTTTGCCACCTCATCACGCAGCAAGTGGATGCCCGCATCCTTATAGAACTGTTGCGCCTTAGGCTCGCCACTATAGTATTCGTGATTGCCCAGGCAGGCGTAGATGGGGGCTTGCAAGCGATGGAATTCCTCTGCCACGTGCTCTTCCAAGAGTGGGCGCACGCTGATGTCCACGATGTCGCCACCTATCAAGATGAGGTCGGGATGCTCGGCGTTGATCATGTCTACCCATTTGTGAAATTCCGAGCGACGATTGTGGTAGCCCAGGTGCAAGTCGCTCAGCATCACTATCCTCATCGCCTTCTTGCCGATGGTCAGTGATGTGTCGTTATGCGTGCTAGCAAAAGCCTTGTCGTTCTCTTCCACTGCTAAAGCCTTATTGGTCTTGATGTCGATGCCCACTCTCTCCTTATTATAATAATGTAGGTTGCCGTAGCCGAAGATGAGCAGCATCACGGCGAGCACGCCCAGCGAGGTGTAGCCATTGCTGTAGAGCCAAGCCTTCGGGATGAGATGCACCGCCCTGCCCAGGTCGAGCACGAGGAATATCATCACGAGATAGAGCAAAATGAAGATGGTGGAGTTGCCAATCTCATAGACCACCGTAGCCAAGTTGAGCGGCATTCTCTCTATCGCCCCCGAGAAGCCGAGGAACATGGAGAGGAAGAGCACGATGCTGACGCCCACCACCGTCCAGCGCCACATGTTAGAAAGAGGCAGCATCTGCCAGATGTGCCAGAGCACGTAGGTAAGGCCTAGTATCGGCAATACCAGGAATATCATAAGCCACATAATTTTCATATACTTATTGTTTTCTTTTTGATTGTATAATTTGATTGTTGAATATTTCTTTTGAATCTCTAATGAATTCGGCTGCAAAGTTACAAAGATTCCTCTGAAAAGAGATAAGACAGATTACGGATTTAATTAACTTTATCACGGAGGAAAAGATGCTGGTGTCTTCTAGTAGGAATGGTATGAAATTAACTAAAGAGGTCTTCGTGTGACCTTTAGGTCATTTGAAGACCGAGTTGTACGGA
>CAVCRI010000098.1:0-11086 GCA_963604545.1 Lachnospiraceae bacterium
GGCTCTGGGCAAAACCGAAGTTATACATATTAATATAGGTACGCGGGAGGATGATGGGCACCTCCTTTGCACCCGGGGTGTATTTCCAGTCCTTGAGCGGCACGTCGACGAATCCGTCGGGCACACTCTCGAAGAAGAGTTCGCTATTGAGCACGTTCACACCATTGACACCCATCTGGGCATCCACCTTGTACTCGGTAGAGGTGAACTTACCCACCTTCTTGACGAACTTCTGTGAAGACACATCATCTATCTCACTGCCAGAGAAGGTATTGGAACGACCACTGATGGTATTGCCCATACCTATCTTCTTGCTCATGATGAGATAGTCGGCTTTCATAAAACTGTCTTGCTGGGTGAAGACAGGCAGCACGTCCTTGTAAAACTGGAAGCCGAAAAGAACGATGAGCATACCGAAGAGGTTGGCAAAGGCAAAGCCCGCAAACTGTGGTATGCTGATATGCTGACGCAATAATTTCCAAACCAGATTCATTACAATGTATAATTAATAATGTATAATGAATAATTTATAACTTAAACACATGCTCGTATGGCAAGTCCATGTGCTTGCCGATACTGGTCACGATGACACCTGCCCCCTGCTCCTTCGCCTCCTTCATCATGATTTCGCCCATGATGCGGGAGTTGTTGTCGTCGAGATGACTGATAGGCTCATCGGCTAGGATGAAGTCGAAAGGCTGACAGAGTGCACGCATCATCGCCACACGTTGCTGCTGACCGAACGACATTCTGCCAATCTTGGCATCCACCTTGTCTGGGATACCAAGCATGTCGAACCATTGAAGTATCTGCTCACGGCTCTTGAATCCGGTTATCTTATTCTTGATTTCTACGTTTTCCATCGCAGTAAGCTCAGGGAAGAGGCGTAGCTCCTGAAAGAGGTGGCTGATGTGACGCTTACGCATCTCCACCCAGTCTGCCACCTTATAGTTGGCGGTAACATCCTCGTCGAACATCACGGTTCCGCTATAGTCGTGACGATAGCCGAGCACATAGCTGCAGAAGGTACTCTTGCCGCTACCACTCTCTGCCTCGACGAGATAGAGATGTCCCTTCTCGAAAAGGACATCCTGCTTCCATATCTCTGAATGCAGGTCGTCGCGCTGGGCAAAGACCTGAGGGAGAACGGAATGAAATTGAATCTTTTCCATTATTTCAACGTATATACTACTGTATTTAAGTTTCCAAAGATGGGACTCAGCAGGCCCGTAACTGCAGAGAGGGCATCACTGCCCGCATTGCCTGAGCCCGCACCGTTGCCGAGATTAACCACCATCGCCAACTTCTGTCCCACGATGAGCTGCTGAACCTTAGGCGATATAGGATGATTGCTAGGCTTCACGGCATACTGAGCCAGAAGCTCGTCGCTACCACTGAAGAACTGCAGGTCGTCGGTCACACCAAAGTAGAACGATGTCTTGCCATCGGTATAGAAATAGGAGTTCTTGCCCCAGTTGGCAATCTTGGCACCGGCAGGGCAAGACTGCTTCCAGTAGTCCACGTCACCCAACCACTTGCTGTGAGCCAACTTGGCGCCCATCATCATCTTCATGTCGGCATCGGTGAGCGAAGGCATCACGATAGCCATGTCACCATCCACGCTTCGGATGATGTTATCCATGTCTACCGCCTGGTTGATACCCATCAGGAGTGTCTGAAGGCTGCGGTTGCTCTGCATCATCGGCAAGAACTGCTCACCCTTCACATTCATGAAGATACCAGCCAAGGCATCAGAAGGCATCGACTTGACATACTGTCCCTTGATTGGGCGATAGGTCTGCTGCGCCTTCTGCAAGGCTGCATCTATGTCCTTGTTGAAAGAGAAGGTCTCGCCATGGATGAGGAGCTTGCCGTCCTTCACACTCATGTCGGCGGCTATGACCACCTGTGAGGGATCGGTGTCCTTAGGAGCTCCAAGGGTGAAAGGCGCCACAAACTTCTCAGGCAATGCCTGAGCCTGAGCCACCATTGCCATCGGGGAATCTATCTGAGCCAATCGCTCATACATGGGAGATGAGGTGATGCCCACGTCCTGGTCGGCCTTGAGATACCTTACCATCTGCTGCTGCAACTGTGCCTGGGCATCAGCCACGACAGGTCCCATCACGAGGAAAGCCTCATCGGAGAAACCCACCAGCCAAGAATTCTTAAGTACCGTGAAATGCAGTCCCTTGCGCTCTGTCACTGGAGTACAGATGCGCTGCTTGGCAAGCGTGCCAAGCCAGTCGGCGACATCGCCATCATCCTTAACCTTGGCACAAAGTCCAAGGTTGCCGTCAGGACTCTCGAAAAGATAGATGCGCTCTGAGACATCGAGACCGCACTTAGACGCATCATCAACATGAAGGAGCGACTTGAGCATGGCGGCAGGGTCGCCCGTTGGGTTCTGCTCCGCCATCCTAGGCATGTCGACGGAAATGACAGCCGTACTCTTCAGCGGAATAGCATTGAGATAATCACTGCCAGAACAAGAGCTTAGCAAGCCCACGAGGACAGCCAAGCCCATCATCATCAAACTCTTAAATAAACTTTTCATCACACTAACTTTTATATCATATATCTAGAATCTAGATACCTTTTCTTCTGCTAGACTTTATCCACCGTCTAGATGCGCCTTGCCATGTTAGCCATGTGCACCGCCACCAGTCCGGCGGTCTCCGTGCGGAGTCGGCTAGTGCCGAGCGACACGCTCTCATAGCCGTTCTCCAGAGCCAGCTTCACCTCGTCGATAGAGAAGTCACCCTCCGGTCCTACCAGCACCGTGATGTCGGCATCGCCATCAGCATCGACCTGTGCCACAGGCTTGGAGCCATCGGCATAAGGCTTGGAGATTTCCTCGAAGAAGTCCTTCTTCTCCACCTCCTCATAGCAGTGGCAGATAAACTTGCGGCCAGGGCGAGGCGTGGAGACAAACTCCTTGAAAGAAACCATCGGATTGACGATAGGCTTCCAAGCCTTATGGCTCTGCTTGACGGCAGAGACCACAATCTTGTCGAGTCGCACGGTACGCATCGTCTTGCGCTCTGAGAACTTGGTGTTGAGAAAAGATATCTCATCGAAGCCTATCTCCGTAGCCTTCTCTGCCATCCACTCGATGCGATCCATCATCTTGGTAGGCGCAATGGCCAGGTGGATATGCCCATGCCATGCTGGCTGCTGCGGCATCGCCTCCTTGATTTCGTAGAGGCAACGCTTGGTGGCAGCCAGGGTGACCTCGGCACGATAGAACACACCCTCGCCGTCCATGAGGAAGATTTCATCACCGCTCTTGATTCTCAACACTCTCAAGGCGTGCATCGCCTCCTCTACTGGCATCTCGGTCTCTTCGGCAGCATTTGGCACGAAGAAATATCTTACTTCTTTCATTTCATTCTACAGTTTTAACGGAAGTGCTTTTTATGTTTTAACGGAAGTGCTTTTTATGGAAACATGAATAACACTTGAACTATTCAGGATTGCCAAACGACCCCTTGCGCTCTTCGCGACGCTTGATTTCATCTCGGATGAAGGAAGCCGACTCATAGTTCTCCTCGCTGATGGCCTTTTCAAGCGCACGCTTGAGCAAGGAGTTTGGCAGGCTCAGCACAGGCAGGGCCACGGTCATCACATTGCGATTGTATGGGGTAGAGAACCTTTGTATCGTGTCGAGCGTGGTATACATCTCGAACCCCGTAATCATGGAAACCAAAACAGCCTCGTCACAGCGCAAAGGCATTTCCTCTCCTGTCTCGGTATCAACCAAGAAAGCCTTGAACCCCTTGTCTACGACTCCTTCCAAGCGAATGCGATAAAGGGTTGGCACATTGCGCAGCAGAATGCTGCACAATACATCCACCGCACGGTTGTAGATACGAGCCTTGTTGTTCTCCTCATGAGCCTTGATATCCATTCCGGTAGTGCCGTCGGTGACAACAGAGAAAGCTCTCGTCTCCGTCTCGTCGGTAAGCGTTACTACGCATGTACCTTCTGCCTCTGGAATGCAAAACGTTCCTTGATATTTCAATGTATATTCCATATATCTATTCTCCTTTCTCTAATCTCTTTATATCTACTTATATCTACAGTTTATGTCTACTGTCGTTATAATTATATAATACTGTTACTATTTATTATATGATTCTGTTTATCGTTTCTCCTTGTTTCATTTTGGCTGGGATGCTAGCCTTTCTTTGGGCGAAACAGCAAGGCGAAAGCGATGGCTACCGCTAAGGCATAACCTGCGAAGATAAACCAGCAGGTCTGCCAGTCGCCCATCAAATATCCATTTTCCCAATGGCAATGATGATTGATGACCTCACCGGCAAGAAGTGTGCCAATCGAGGCTCCCAATCCATTGGTCATCAACATGAACAATCCCTGTGCTGATGCCCTCACCTTGACATCGCACTTCTGGTCGACGAACAAGCCGCCCGACACATTGAAGAAATCGAACGCCACGCCATAGACAACGCATGAGAGCACGAAGAGGATTACGCCAGGGAAGGCTGGGTTGCCCACACCAAAGAAGCCAAAGCGCAATACCCAGGCTAACATGGCAATGAGCATCACCACCTTGATGCCATATCGCTTGAGGAAGAACGGAATCAAGAGGATGCAGAGAGCCTCTGCCACCTGGGAAATGGAAACCAAGAGAGTCGCATTGTTGGCGGCGAAAGTATCTATCATCGTTGGGTCGCCCTTGAAGCTGGTGATAAACGGAGTGGCATAGCCATTGGTTACCTGCAACGACATGCCGAGCAGACATGAGAAGATGAAGAACATCGCCATCTCACGACTCTTGAAGAGCTTGAAGGCATCGAATCCCCAGGTCTCCACCCAGCTCTGCGCCTTCTTCTTCACCACCGGGCACTTAGGCAGACTGAAGCAATAGAGGAAGAGCACAAGGCTCATCAATCCCGACACGAGGAACTGGAAGTGAGTGTACTGGAACTTGTTGGCATTCTCGCCCAAGAGGAACGAGAAGGAGCCATTCTCCCATGTGGCACAGTTTACAATCCACATGGTGATGATGAATCCGACAGTACCAAACACACGGATAGGCGGAAAGTCCTTCACGGTATCCAGGCCGTTGCTCTTGAGAATGGTAAACGCAGAGGTGTTAGACAATGCCAACGTTGGCATATAGAAAGCCACACTAAACGTATAGATGGCCATGAACTGGGCCTCGCTAGGGGTAGCACTCTCCTGCCCCATCATAAAGAGCGCAATCATGGCTGCACCAGCTAAGAGATGGCAGTAGCCAAGGAGGCGCTGTGGCTGGACATACTTATCCGCCACGATGCCCATCAGAGTAGGCATGAAAATAGACACGAGTCCCTGGATGGTATAGAACCAAGAAATCTCATCACCCATCCCAGCCTTGCCGAGATAGTTTCCCATAGAGGTAAGATATGCTCCCCAAACAGCAAATTCGAGGAAGTTCATCAACGCTAAACGTACTTTTAAATTCATCGTATATTTCCTTGTTATATTTGCAAATATTACATATAATTTCATGCAAAGGTACACATTTTATCGGAAAGTACACTTTTTTTTAAAGATTATCGGTGCAAAAGCTAACTTATTTAACAAATTATATGTAATTTTGCAGTCGGAAACAATATATAAGAGAAATGTTATCAAAGTTTTTTTTAACTTGCAACAAGATTGGAGCCTTCACCCTGGGCGGAGGCTACGCCATGATACCTATCATGGAACAAGAGTTCGTCGACAAGAACAAGTGGATGGACAAGCAGGAGTTTATGGACATCATGGTAGTGGCACAGACTACGCCTGGCATCTTCGCCATCGACATGGCGAGCCACATCGGCTACAAGCTGAAAGGCGTATGGGGTGGCATCGTGGGTGCCATTGGCATCGCCTTGCCTAGCATCATTGCCATCCTCATCATTGCCATGTTCTTCCAGCACTTCAAGGACAACTATTGGGTGGCAAAGTTCTTCTGTGGCGTGCGCCCTGCCGTGGTGGCACTCATCGCCGCACCTTGCTTCAAGATGGCTAAGACTGCCAACATCAACCGCTACAACATCTGGATTCCTTTCGTTTGCTGCGGCTTGATAGCCCTGCTTGGCGTTTCCCCAATCTACATCATCATTGCCGCCGGCATACTGGGCTGGCTATATGGAAAGATAAAAAAGGAAAAAGAGTAAAGGGTAAAAAATATATAAAGGTAAAAATATAGAGATTATGTTATTTTTTAAGTTATTCCTCATATTTACGAAGATTGGAACCTTCAACTTTGGCGGCGGATACGCGATGCTCTCACTCATCCACAATGAAACCGTAGTCAAGAACCATTGGCTCACCAATGCCGAGTTTACCGACATCGTGGCCATCAGCCAGTCTACGCCAGGTCCTATCGGCATCAATTGCGCCACCTACGTGGGCTATACCTCTTGCCTGCAAGCCGGTTATCCTCAGTGGGCAGCCTGCTTGGGCTCCGTATTGGCATCCCTCTCCATCATGTGGCTGCCGTTCATCATCATGATTCTCATCAGTCGCTATCTCATCACTCACAAGGATTCCAAGATTGTGAAGGATGTATTCGCTGGTCTTCGCCCTGCCATCATCGGATTGATAGCTGCTGCAGCAGTGCTTCTGATGAACAAGGAGAATTTCGGTTCACCTACAGAGACCCCTGTCACCTTCGCCATCAGCGTGGTACTTTTTCTCGCCACCTTCTTCCTGACGAGATACAAGAAAACGAACCCAATACTGTTGCTTTTCATCTGTGGTATCATCGGACTCTTTATTTTCTAAGAGTTCTTCCACATAGGAAAGAGTCCTTTTTAAATAGGTAAGACACCTTTTCACATAGGGAAGAAAAGCCCCTTCTCATAGGCACAAAAAAAATTGATTGTCTCACGACAACCAATCTTTTATTAACCTTAATAATCTAATACCATGAAAAACACGTTGCAAAGTTACAAATATTCTCGTAACCTGCAAGGGTTTCTATATATTTTCTTTCAACATTTAACTCTCCTTAAAGGTTTTCCCGTTCCACTTAAACTTTCTTTGCAGTTTTATGGCGTTTAAGGCCTTCTTGTCCTCGGCAGAGACAAGAGGAAAAGAGAGCCGTACAACGATGCAATTTTCATGCTGCAGAAGCAGAACACTCACCATCTGGGGCTCTATCATCTTCTTCAACTCAGCAAACCTCGCCTCGCTCATCGTATCAGGCTTTTGAACCAAGCGCTCTGCAGGGCAATCAAATAGTTTGCTCCCATCTATCGCTTTCCAGTCCTGACTGTAGAACCTCATCTCACTCTCCTTCTCTGGCGCAGCGAAAGTCTTGACGACACAAAGCACCGAGTCGGCATCCATAGGCAGTTTCTTCATTTGAAGGGTTGACACCTTGCTCATTCTTATCTGCAAGAAGTCAGCTGTAAGCGTATCCATTACGCTATTCTCACCCAACAGATTCTTCACTTCCGCCTTCACTCCCATCTCCTGAAGTTCCGGCATTTCCTGCCTCAAGTTCTTATCGAGATAAGGCACTAGAGAATCGGGCATCGAGATGAGCAAGTCTTTCATCGACTTCGCCTCGACGCCTACGCTTATCAACAGAAGGCAAGCAAATATCATACTTTTAATCTGGCTCATCATTACAATTCTTTAGACCATTTTTTGCCCCAAGGAGTGAAGAGCCAAAGCAAAAACGCTGTAGTCGGAACCAAACATATTGCAAAAGTTAATGCTAATGTATTCATAATCTTATCTTTTAGAAATTATAACGCCAAACCATGCAGCCAACCCACCTAATACCATTATGGTATAAGTAGATTTACTCATATCAAAGAAATATTTCACAATAGTTTCTTTTGTAAACTTTTCCTTTTCCCTATCTTCCCTTGCTGTCATGTTCTTAATATTTTCCGACAAAAGTACGGAAAAAAAATGTAACCTCCAAGCTTTTCCTTACTTTTCTCTCGATTTATGCCACAAAAAGACAAAAAAAAAGGAGAAAGTTCCCTTTACGAGAACCTCCCCCTCTATTATCTAATTCATTAATCGTACTTCTACCTTATTACCCCTCTACAGCAGCCTGCGCCGCAGCCAAACGTGCGATTGGCACACGGAATGGAGAGCAAGATGCATAGTTCATGCCGACCTTGGCACAGAACTTAACTGATGATGGCTCACCACCGTGCTCACCGCAGATACCGGTACGGAGGTTTGGACGGGTCTTGCGACCGTTCTCCACTGCCATTTTGATAAGCTGACCAACACCCTCCTGGTCGAGAACCTGGAATGGGTCAACCTTCAATATCTTCTTCTCCATATAAACAGGGAGGAAGCTAGCGATGTCATCACGAGAGTAGCCGAAGGTCATCTGTGTCAAGTCGTTAGTACCGAATGAGAAGTACTGTGCCTCCTCTGCAATCTGACCAGCGGTGAGGGCAGCACGAGGAATTTCAATCATGGTACCAATCTCAAACTCTACCTCAACACCAGACTCTGCGAATACCTCCTTGGCAGTTTCCTGAATGATAGACTTCTGCTGCTTGAGTTCCTGCACTGTACCGATGAGAGGAACCATAATCTCTGGGCATGGGTGATAACCTTCTTGCTTCAACTTGCAAGCTGCACCGAGGATGGCACGAGTCTGCATCGCTGTAATCTCTGGGAAGGTGATGCCGAGACGGCAACCACGATGACCAAGCATTGGGTTGTTCTCTGCGAGAGAGTTGACACGCTTCTGAATCTCAGCCACGCTGACACCCATCTCCTTAGCCATGGTCTCCTGACCAGCCAAATCGTGAGGTACGAACTCGTGGAGAGGTGGGTCAAGCAAGCGGATGTTCACGTGGCAACCATCCATTGCCTTCAAGATGCCATAGAAGTCTGCCATCTGATAAGGCAGCAACTTAGCCAATGCCTTCTCACGTCCCTCTACTGTGTCGGCGAGAATCATCTCACGCATAGCCACAATCTTCTGGTCATCGAAGAACATGTGCTCTGTACGAGTCAAACCAATACCCTTGGCACCGAACGCACGAGCTACCTCCGCATCATGAGGAGTATCCGCATTGGTACGGATTTCCATCTTGGTATACTTGTCACAGAGATCCATCAATTCCTTGAAGTCACCTGAAAGTTCAGCTGCCTTGGTCTCAATCTGACCAGCATAAACCTGTCCTGTTGTACCGTTGAGAGAGATGAAGTCACCCTCCTTATATACAGTGCCGTCGATTTCTACGGTCTTTGTCTTGTAATCTACATTGATGCCACCAGCACCAGACACGCAGCACTTACCCATACCACGAGCCACAACGGCAGCGTGAGAGGTCATACCACCACGAGCGGTCAAGATACCCTCTGCGGCAGACATACCTGCGAGATCCTCTGGAGATGTCTCGATACGTACCATGACAACCTTCTTGCCATCAGCATGCCACTCCTGTGCATCATCTGCATGGAACACGATCTGTCCACATGCAGCACCTGGAGAAGCAGGGAGACCCTGGGTAATAACCTTAGCCTTAGAGAGGGCTAGCTTATCAAATACTGGATGCAAGAGTTCGTCGAGCTTCTGAGGCTCACAACGAAGGATGGCTGTCTTCTCGTCAATCATGCCCTCATGGAGCAAATCCATGGCAATCTTAACCATCGCAGTACCCGTACGCTTACCGTTACGTGTCTGGAGGAACCAGAGCTTGCCTTCCTGTACGGTGAACTCCATGTCCTGCATATCGTGATAGTGGTGCTCCAACTTATCCTGGAGAGCGTCGAGTTCCTTGTAAAGCTCTGGCATTGCCTCTTCCATAGAAGGATACTTAGCTACACGCTCCTCCTCAGAAATACCAGCACGCTTTGCCCAGCGCTGAGAGCCAATCTTGGTAATCTGCTGTGGAGTACGGATACCAGCCACAACGTCCTCACCCTGTGCATTGATGAGGTACTCACCATTGAAGAGGTTCTCACCATTACCTGCGTCACGAGAGAAGCAAACACCAGTAGCAGAGGTATCGCCCATGTTACCGAATACCATCGCCATCACTGAAACGGCTGTACCCCACTCGTCAGGAATGCCTTCCATCTTGCGATATAGGATAGCACGCTCATTCATCCAAGAACGGAACACGGCGCAGATAGCACCCCAAAGTTGGTCGACAGGATTGGTTGGGAAGTCCTCACCTGTCTGCTCCTTGATGGCAGCCTTGAAGAGGACAACGAGTTTCTTAAGAGACTCTATGGAGAGATCCTTATCAAGGGTCACGCCCTGCTCATCCTTCACCTTCTCAATGATAGCCTCGAATGGGTCGATGTCTTCCTTGTTCACAGGCTTCATGCCGAGCACCACGTCACCATACATCTGTACGAAGCGGCGATAGGAATCGTATACGAAGTGAGGATTGTTGGTCTTCTTCACCAAGCCCTCAGCCACCTCGTCATTCAAACCAAGGTTGAGGATGGTATCCATCATACCAGGCATAGATGCACGGGCACCAGAGCGAACAGAAACAAGAAGAGGGTTCTCCACAGAACCAAACTTGCTCTTCATCAGCTCCTCTGTATGAGCCACAGCAGCCATCACTTCATCCTGGAGAAGCTCCTTAATCTTCTCCTCACCTACTTTATAGTATTCGTTACAAGTATCAGTCGTAATGGTGAAACCAGGAGGTACAGGCACACCAATCAGGTTCATCTCTGCAAGGTTAGCACCCTTACCACCGAGAGCCTCACGCATCTGTGCGTTACCCTCAGCCTTACCATTACCGAATGTATAAACTCTTTTTTCGCTCATAATTATTTATAGGTTTCTAAATTATTTTATATTCTTAGTTATTGTTTTTAAATTGTTTTCTAAATGATGATGCAAATATACGAAAAACATACGAAACAACCAAACTTTTATACGCTTTTTTGCTAAGCAGAGATTACATTTTAATATGTTGTCGCACACACGGCGATTATTTTAACAATACAACAGTTTTATCTAGGGAAAGCGGTGAAACCGTAAGTTGGGAAATAACACCTCGCAGAACTTTTTCAAATTCAGGATAATTCCCCATGTAAATAAAATAAGGTATATATGTTTATATATAATAAGGTATATAGG
>CAVCRI010000099.1:0-10990 GCA_963604545.1 Lachnospiraceae bacterium
AGATTCGTTACTCTAAGCTCAAGGCTTTGGAGGACGACATCAAGCGCATCCAGGAACAACTGAAGAGCACACAGGGTGGTGCCGCCATGGTTCGTGAGGAGGTTACCGCCGACGATATTGCCGAGGTGGTAAGCCGTTGGACAGGAATACCTGTCACCCGAATGATGCAGAGCGAGCGTGAGAAACTGCTCCACTTGGAGGAGGAACTCCACAAGCGTGTCATCGGTCAGGACGAGGCTATCACAGCCGTGAGCGATGCCGTGCGCAGAAGTCGTGCTGGTCTGCAAGACCCTAAGCGTCCTATCGCCAGCTTCATCTTCCTCGGAACTACCGGTGTAGGTAAGACCGAATTGGCAAAGGCTCTCGCAGAATACCTCTTCAACGACGAGTCGATGATGACGAGAATTGATATGAGCGAGTATCAAGAGAAGTTTAGTGTAACTAGACTCATCGGTGCGCCTCCGGGGTATGTAGGTTACGACGAGGGTGGTCAGTTGACCGAGGCTGTGCGCAGAAAGCCATACAGCGTGGTTCTCTTCGATGAGATTGAGAAGGCTCACCCAGACGTGTTCAACACCTTGCTCCAGGTTCTCGACGATGGTCGTTTGACCGACAACAAGGGCAGAGTGGTCAACTTCAAGAACACCATCATCATCATGACCAGCAACGCAAGCCGTGACATGTTGAAGAAGACGTTCCGTCCTGAGTTCTTGAACCGTATCGACGACATCATCACCTTCAAGCCATTGACCAAGGAGCAGATTGCCCAGGTTGTTGAGCTTCAGATGAATAGAGCGAAGAAGATGCTTGAGCCACAGGGCTTTGACCTCCGCTGGACTCCAGCCGCCATCAACTACTTGGCAGAGGTAGGTTACGACCCTGAATTTGGTGCTCGCCCAGTAAAGCGTGCCATCCAGGATTATGTGCTCAACGACTTGAGCAAGAAGATTCTTGCCGAGGAAGTGAGCCGTGAGAAGCCTATCACCATCGACCACACCAAGGATGGCGGATTGGCATTCGAGAATAAGTAAATGTCGGAATACCAGAAGGTTAAATGACATGATTCGGTAAAACACAATATTGCCAGATTTAATACACCAAAGTAAAAGAAAAGGTTCCCTTGCTAGGAGTTACATCCTAACGAGGGGAACCTTTTTTTTCGTTTTATACAGGATTTAGAGTTTCTATTTTAGTCTGCCTAAATTGAGGTAGGCTCTTTTCTGATACTGACATTTTTGGTTACCTAAATCTGATTGAGGTGTCCAGAATCTTTTCTCATTACTTCTATTTCAGAATTAATTTTCATCGCTTTTCTGACGCTGACACTTACAGTCCAATATTCCGCAACTATCCAAATGATACTGCATTATCATTTACAACATGCCTGTACCCCAAAAAGATTTACTGAATAATGATTCCGCCATTTGGCTGGATGGTGACCTTCGCCTTACCATCCTTACCTACCTTCAAGCTCTTCTTGACGCTCGTAAAGAACTTTTCGCCCTTCTTCTTAGGCTGGTCGGTTAGATATTCCACCGTCTTGCCAGCAAACATCGGGAGATTCAAGGTCAAGGCGAGCGGCTTGTCGGTGGCATTCAATCCACCCACAAACCACTTTCCATTGCTAGCCGATGCCGTGCCAGCATTCTCATCAGAAGCCTTGCGAGCAATGACAGCATACTTGGTAGGATAACCGGCGATGAACTTCACATCGTCCCATGCCGTAGGCACAGCCTTAAGCCAATCTAACTCCCACTGAGGCACATCCTGCAAGTTGTTAGGATAGAGACAGATACAGTTTACACTACTCTGATTGGTAATGGCCGTTGCCATCTCAAAGACGTCGCTCGTATAGCGCTGATGGCGACTCTTATTATCCTTTGAGAAGTACTTGTTCATCATCACGCCACCCCAGTCAAAGCTAGCCACGGCATTGCGTGAGAATGGATGCATCGTCATCTCGAGAGCCTCCTTCTTCGCATGATGCTCAGTGAAGAAAACGTTCTCCGAAGCCAAGGCAGCCTCGCTCGAAACATAGTTAGGATACATGCGTTCCCATCCACGAGGAAGGGTGCAACCATGGAAGATAACCTCCAAACCATAGTCGTTGGCATCGCTCAAGATATCCTCGTAGAGGCGCATCGTCTCCTGCTTGTCACCTCCGAAGAAATCCACCTTGATGCCTACCACGCCAATCTTCTTCATCCAAGCCATTTCCTTCTTACGGGCAATGGCATTGTTCATGATTTGGCGAGGAGTCTGAGGGGCATCGTTCTCAAAACCATTCGAGTTGTACCAGAGCATCAGGTGCACACCCTTGCTCTGCGCATATTTACTCAGCTCCTCGATGCGCTTTCTGCCTATCTGCTTATCCCACCAGTTATCCACGAGGATAGCCTCATAGCCCTGTGCCGAAGCCACATCAATCATCTTCACTTGGTCGTCGTAGTTGATGGAATTGTCCTGCCAGATGAGCCAGCTCCAAGTATAACGTGATGGCTTGTATGGCCGACTAGCCTCATAGAGAGGAGAGGTTACGTCGTAAGGGATGGTGGTCTCCACGATTGGGGCGAGCGAAGGACCAAGGGTGATGGTGCGCCAAGGCGTCTCGCCTGGCAATGGGATGCCCGCATACTCCGAACCGATGCCGTTGTTCTCGCCCTTCTGAGGGAAGGCGATGGTATAGCCCTTGCCTGGCTCATAGTCGGAAAGGCGGCTTCCTGGATAGGCGCTCGACACACCTGTCTCGCTCACCAACGCCCATCCATCCTCGCCAACCTTGAAGAGGCATGGGAAGGTATAGCCTACGCCAAACTGAGATTTAACGTTCATCGGTGCATCAGGGGTGTATTCCTCCTCGTAGGAAGGCTTGGTACGCTCCCACCCCGTCATCGGTGTAATCTGAGGACAGAGGAAGGTGGTGGTCTTCTCAGGGAAGTTGAATCCGCTCACCTCATTATATATGATCACCGACTTAGGATTATCCTTCTTAGGGCGAGTCAGCTCATACTTATAGGCGATGTCGTTGTCAGACACATGGAGATGGAGGGTCATGGAGTCCTTGCTGGCATTGTGGAATCCGATGGTTGCCTCATAAACATCCTTCTCGATGTGCGATTTCTTGATACGAGTCATGTCGTATGAAAGATGCTTCTTTGCCCCCTTGCAAGTGCCCATGGTAAGGTTCTTGGAGAAGTCACCATAATTTGCTACCAGTCCGAGCGCAGAAGGTGCCACCATCTGCTTGCCGTCCATACACACCGTGTAAGAAGGCTTGCCGTTCTCACAGGTCACATTTACCGTCAACTTGCCATTTGGCGAAGTTACATCATAACTGTTTGCTTGTGCACACAAAGCACAGAGCAACACAATACCAGTCATTAAGTTTCTTTGTTTCATTTTCTTGCTTATTTCATTTAGGTTTGAGTCTTCACACCGACTTTCCCGCATCGTTTTTTCGATAGGAAATGTCTTTCGAGTGTAAATTCTACATTATTATGCTACAAAGATAAGGAATAATTTCGGAACTGCAAGAAAAAGGAAGAGAAAAATATCAATTTACTTAGTGTTTGCCCCACACACCTCCTAACAAGACAACCCAAAGACAACAAAGACAACAAAAAGGCCCCGACATCTCGTCGAGGCTTTTGAAGTTTTTGAATGTTTCAGCAGTTTGTGTTTCTATGTAGTTATGATCTATATTTTTGAAAATCAGTTTTATCTCTTAACGGTTGCAAAGGTAAGACAATTATTGATATAAATCAAACAATTCTGCTTTTTTTACGTAAAAAAGAACGTAAACGTTTGCGAGTTTTATTGCGTAAAATAGAGATTTGTGCGCATTCTTAGTCAAAAACACACTGTGCGTTGTGTTTTTTATGTCTTAGACAAGACACTATCGTTTCACTAGCTTGCACCAATACCATAAAAAAATTATAATTTATCCCTCCGAATTACCCAAGTCAGAATTTATTTTATTATCTTTGCACCTATTATATAATATACATACGTACGTAAAGTAAAGAATGAAAGAATTTGTAATATCAGAAGTCAAGGCAGAAACCGCTGTGCTCGTGGGTCTCGTGACCAAGACGCAGGACGAAGCCAAGACCAAGGAATATCTCGACGAGTTGGAATTTCTCGCCGATACCGCTGGTGCTGTCACCGTGAAACGATTCACCCAGAAAGTGGTGGCACCCAACCAAACCACTTACGTGGGCAAAGGTAAGCTAGAGGAAATCAAGCAATATATCAAGGACGAGGAAGAGGAAGACCGTGAGATTGGTATGGTCATCTTCGACGATGAGCTGTCTGCCAAGCAGATACGCAACATCGAACAGGAACTGCAGGTCAAGATCCTAGACCGCACCTCGCTCATCCTCGACATCTTCGCCATGCGCGCCCAGACTGCTGCAGCCAAGACGCAGGTAGAGCTGGCACAATATCGCTATATGTTGCCTCGATTGCAGCGACTCTGGACGCACTTGGAACGCCAGGGTGGTGGCTCTGGTTCGGGCGGTGGAAAAGGTTCCGTAGGTTTGCGTGGACCTGGTGAGACCCAGCTGGAGATGGACCGCCGTATCATCCTCGGCCGTATGAGCCTCCTCAAAGAGCGTCTCGCCGAAATCGACAAGCAGAAGAATACCCAGCGCAAGAACCGTGGTCGTATGATTCGTGTGGCACTCGTGGGCTATACCAACGTGGGCAAGAGCACCATCATGAACCTACTCGCCAAGAGCGAGGTGTTCGCCGAGAACAAGCTCTTCGCCACACTCGACACCACCGTGCGCAAAGTCGTGGTGGATAACCTCCCATTCCTCCTCGCTGACACCGTAGGATTCATCCGCAAGTTGCCTACCGACTTGGTTGACTCCTTCAAGAGTACCCTCGACGAGACACGCGAGGCAGACCTGCTCCTGCACGTGGTAGACATCTCCCACCCAGACTTCGAGGAACAAATCCAGGTGGTGGAGAACACCCTGAAGGAACTGGGATGTGCCGACAAGCCTTCGATGATTGTCTTCAACAAGATAGACAACTACTCATGGGTGGAGAAAGAGGAAGACGACCTCACGCCAATGCAGAAGGAAAACATCCCACTCGAAGACCTGAAGAAGACCTGGATGGCGAAGCTCAACGATGACTGTCTCTTCATCTCCGCCAAGAACAAGGAGAACATCGAAGAGTTCCGTGAGGTGCTTTACAAGAAGGTACGTGAGCTTCACGTACAGAAGTATCCTTACAACGACTTCCTTTATCAGGACTACGATAACATGACTGAATAACAATATGGTGACCTTCAAATGATGAAGGTCACCAAAAATAGATACAACAATGAACGACTACAGACCCTTAACCTCTGAAGAAATCGAGGTGCTCAAGCAAAATAGCTGTTGGGCGGAAGACTGGACTTCCGTGAACGTGGGCGAGAACTTCAAGCCTAACTACATGCACCGCGTGATGCTCTATGGCGAAGTTAACATCGGTGGCTTCGACAAGAATGTCGAGGTGAGCCAAGGTTTCGTAAAACACTCTGGCATCAACAATGCCACCCTGCGCAATGTGACCATCGGCGACGATTGCCTCATCGAAAACATAGGCAACTTCATCAACAACTATACCATCGGCGATGATTGCTACATCTCCAACATCTCTACCATGGAGACCACCGAGGGCGCAACCTACGGCGAAGGCAACCTGGTGAGCGTGCTCAACGAGGTGGGCGATGGCAATGCCATACTCTTCAGCGACCTCAACAGTCAGCTTGCCGCCTTCATGGTGAAGCATTTCTCTGACAAGGAACTGAAGGACCACATCCGACAGCTCATCAAGACCGACATCGACAACACGATGCCAGAACGAGGGCGCATCGGCAACAACGTGAAGATTATCAACACCAAGGAGATAACCAACTGTATCATCAATGACTTCTGCGAGGTGAACGGTGCATCCCGTCTGAGCGATTGCACCCTGCTGGGTTCCATCCACGGCAATGTCTATATCGGAACTGGTGTCATCGCCGAGAACTCCATCATCGCCGAGGGCTCTAGCGTCATCAACAGCGTGAAGATACAGGATTGCTTCGTGGGCGAGGCTTGCCAGTTGAGCAATGGCTTTACGGCATCGGCTTCCGTGTTCTTCGCCAACAGCTATATGAGCAATGGCGAGGCATGTGCGGCATTCTGTGGTCCGTTCACCGCATCGCACCATAAGAGCAGCCTCCTCATCGGAGGTATGTTCTCCTTCTATAACGCCGGTTCAGCCACCAACTTTTCTAATCATGCCTACAAGATGGGTCCTATGCACTGGGGCGTCCTGGAGCGTGGCACGAAGACGGCAAGTGGTGCCTACCTACTCATGCCAGCCACACTGGGAACGTTCTCGGTATGCTTCGGCAAGCTGATGCACCACCCTAACACCCGCAACCTGCCATTCGCCTACCTCATAGCCGATGGCGACAAGATGTTCCTCATCCCCGGCAGAAACATCACCACCGTGGGACTCTACCGAGACATCAAGAAATGGCCTAAGCGAGACCTCCGTGCCTTGGAGAACCGCAAGAGCATCGTCAACTTCGACTGGCTCTCCCCTTACTCCGTGGGCGAGGTGCTCAAGGGCAAGAAGATTCTGGAGAACCTGCGCGAGGTTACGGGCGACAACGTATCGCAATATCTCTACCACGAGTATATCATCCCTGCTTCCTCCCTCCACAAGGGCATCAAGTACTACGACATCGCCCTGCGCATCTACATGGGCGCCGTGCTGAAGCGAGTGTTGAAGCGAGACCCTGCCATCACCCCTCCTACCACGGAGATTGGCTTGGGCGACTGGGACGACCTCTCAGGACTTCTCCTGCCTGTATCGGAGGAAGAGCGCATCATCGACGACTTGCGCAATGGAAGCATCGAGACCATCCAGGACCTCATCGAGCGTTTCGAGGACATCGATGCCCACTACCGTGAGTATCAGTGGGCATGGACTTACAAGATGATTTGCGACTATTACCACATCTCCGAGATTACCTTGGAGGATGCCAACCGCATCCACGAGGACTATATCAAGGCACGCCGTTCTTGGATTTCTGAAATCAAGAAAGATGCCGAGAAGGAATTCGCCATGGGCGATGTGGAGGAAGAGGTGTTCCGCAACTTCGTGAATAGTCTCGACCAAGAGGTGGATTACGAAAATTAGCATTTCAATATCAATAAGTTAGATAACTTATCCACAATCCACGCGGATTGTGGATAACAAAAAAAGTAGTTATGAATCTAAAACACGTAATGATGGCGGTGCTTCTGATGGGAGCACTGAACGCCAACGCAAAGGATTATCATTACACCACCGTACCAGGCGATGCAATGAAGACACGCATCTATACCCTCGACAATGGTTTGAAGGTATATATGTCAGTAAACAAGGAGAAGCCTCGCTTGCAGGCTAACATCGCCGTGAAGACAGGCTCGCGCAACGACCCTGCAGAGACCACCGGCCTTGCCCACTATCTGGAGCACCTGATGTTTAAGGGCACCACCCATTTCGGCACCACTGATGCCATCAAGGAGAAGCCATATCTCGACGAAATTACCAAGAGATATGAGAGCTACCGCAAGCTCACAGACCCAGCCCAGCGCAAGCAGGCCTACCATGAGATAGACTCCATCTCCCAGCTTGCCGCCAAGTACAACATCCCTAATGAGTACGACAAGCTCATGGCAAGCATCGGAAGCCAAGGCACCAATGCCTATACCTCTAACGATGTAACTTGCTATGTGGAGAACATTCCTAACAACGAGATTGAGAACTGGGCTAAGGTTCAGAGCGACCGTTTCCAGAACATGGTTATCCGTGGTTTCCATACAGAGCTCGAAGCCGTATACGAGGAGAAGAACATCTCCATGGCAAGCGATGGTACCAAGGAGTTTGCCGCTCTCTGGAAACTTCTCACCCCTACCCACCCTTACGGTACACAGACCACCATCGGTGAGCAGGAACACCTGAAGAACCCTAGCATCGTAAACATACAGAACTACTTCCACCACTATTACGTGCCAAACAATGTGGCCATCGTATTGGCTGGTGATTTCGATCCAGACAAGACCATCGGCATCATCGACAAGTACTTTGGTGGATGGAAGAAGAGCGAGAAGGTGGATAGACCAGAGTTTGGCATCCAGCCTGCTATTACCGCCGTCAAGGATACAACCGTAGTAGGCAAGAACGCAGAGAATGTGATGCTCGGCTGGCGCTTCGATGGCGCAAACAGTTTGCAAAACGATACCCTCGATGTCATCTCCGACATGCTTTCAAATGGTAAGGCTGGTCTCTTCGAAATCAACCTGGAGCAGAAGATGAAGATACAGGGCGCTGGTGCTTTCCCATACGCTCTGCACGACTATACTGCATTCATCGTAGAAGGTATGCCTAACAAAGACCAGAAGTTGGAAGACGTTCGTACCCTCGTACTGGGAGAGATGGATAAGCTGAGAAAAGGCGAGTTTTCCGACGACCTCTTGCCTTCTGTCATCGCCAACAAGAAGCTGAACTACTATAAAGGTCTGGACAGCAACGACAATCGCGCCAGCATCATGGGCGATGCCTTCATCAACGACCAGAAGTGGGAAGAAGTGGCCAACCAGTTGGAACGCCAGAGCAAGCTCACCAAGCAGGACATCGTAAACTTCGCCAACAAGTACTTGCGCGACGACAACTTCGTATGCGTTTACAAGCGCATGGGCGAGGATACCTCCCTCAAGAAGATAGAGAAGCCTATCATCACCCCTATCCCAGCCAACCGTGAGTATGAGAGCGCCTTTGTAAAGGAAATCAAGAACGCCAAGGTTGCCCCTATCGAGCCACAGTTCCTCGACTTCAAGAAAGACCTCGTGGTAAGCAAGACCAGCAAGAAGTTGCCTCTCATCTATAAGAAGAACACCCAGGATGGCTTGTTCAACCTCCAGTTCCGCTATGAGTTTGGCGATGAGGACGACATCCGCTATAGCTATGCCACCGACTATCTGGACTATATCGGCACAGACAAGAAGAGCGTTTCCGACATCAAGCAGGCTTTCTATAAGTTGGCTTGCAACTACAGCATCAGCCAGGGAAGCAAGACCTTGCAGATTAGCCTGAACGGTCTAAACGAGAACCTTCCTGCAGCCCTCCAGCTGATGGAGGAAGTATTGCACAACGCCAAGGCCGACAACACCACATGGAACCAGTATATCGACATGATCGAGAAGAACCATGCTGACGCCAAGACCAACCAGCAGCTCAACTTCTCACGCCTCTGGAGTTACTGCACCTATGGTCCCTACAACCCAAGCCGCAACGCCATCAAGACAGACGAATTGCGCAAGATGGACCCACAGGCACTTATCAACCTCTTGGGTGGACTTGACAACATCGAGCATACCGTGATCTATTATGGCCCATATAGCGAGAAGGAGCTCAGCAATCTGCTCGCCAAGGAACACAAGACAGCCAAGAAGTTGGCTCCTGTGCCACAGGGCAAGAAATATAAGCAGGAAATCGTAACCAAGAATGAGATTTTCATCGCCCCATACGAGGCAAAGAACATCTACCTCCGCAAATACCAGGACGAGGGCAAGCCATTCAACCCAGACAATGGTGCCTTGGTAAGCCTCTTCAATGAGTACTTCGGTGGAAGCATGAATGCCATCGTGTTCCAGGAGCTTCGCGAGACACGTGGCTTGGCTTACAATGCAGGTTCTTACTATCTGCGTCCAGGCCGCAAGGATGAGACAGAATCATTCTTCACCCACATCATCTCTCAGAACGACAAGATGATGGACTGCATCAACGTGTTCGATGAGATCATCAACAACCTTCCTCAGAACGAGGCTGCATTCAATCTTGCCAAGCAGAGTCTCACCAAGAGCATCCAGAGCAACAGAACCACCAAGATAGGTGTCATCAATGCTTACCTCAATGCGAAGATGAAGGGTCTCGACTACGATCCAAACAAGAAGATCTATGAGATGTTGCCAAGCATCACCCTGCAGGACATCACTAACTTCGAGAAGCAGAACATCGTAGGCAAGCCTTACCGCATGGTTATCCTCGGTGAAGAGAAGAACCTCGACATGAAGTCGCTCGAGAAGATTGCGCCAGTGAAGAGATTAAGCCAAGAGGAAATCTTTGGCTATTGATTTTATTGTCAAGAATAACTTGAATATTTCAACAGTTTAAAAATATAAACAAAAAACATTATGGCTAAGACTCCAGATTTTAAGTACGCTCCAATGTTCCAGCTTGGAGAGGACAAGACTGAGTATCGCTTGCTTACCAAGGAAGGCGTAAGCACAGCTGAGTTTGAGGGTAAGACTATCCTCAAGGTTTCTAAGGAAGCATTGACCTTGCTGGCTCAGCAGGGTTTCCACGACGTAGAGTTCATGCTCCGTCGTGAGCACAATGCACAGGTGGCTAAGATTCTGACCGACCCAGAGGCTTCTGAGAACGACAAGTACGTGGCTCTCCAGTTCCTCCGCAACGCAGAGACAGCCGTAAAGGGCATCCTCCCATTCTGCCAGGATACAGGTACAGCTATCATCCACGGCGAGAAGGGGCAGCGTGTATGGACCGACTTCGAGGACGAAGAGGCTTTGAGCCTCGGTGTATACAACACTTACACCCAGGACAACCTCCGCTATTCTCAGAACGCACCTCTCAACATGTATGATGAGGTGAACACCCGTTGCAACCTCCCTGCACAGATTGACATCGAGGCAACAGAGGGCGATGAGTATCGCTTCGTGATGGTTGCCAAGGGTGGTGGTTCTGCCAACAAGACATACTTCTACCCTATGACCAAGGCTACCATCCAGAATGAGGGCACACTCCTCCCATTCCTCGTAGAGAAGATGAAGAGCCTCGGTACAGCAGCATGTCCTCCTTACCACATTGCTTTCGTTATCGGTGGTACTTCCGCTGAGAAGAACCTCTTGACCGTGAAGCTCGCTTCCATCAAGTA
>CAVCRI010000100.1:0-10801 GCA_963604545.1 Lachnospiraceae bacterium
GAAATTACCAAAGCATATTATGAAAAGTTACGTTCCAGAATGACTTTGTTCAAGAATGTGACAGGAACTACGAAATCTCTGGTAAATACATTAGTTACCACCTATGGAGTATCGAGAACCAAGTATAGTGATGCCTTCAGTCGAGTCGTAACTATGGATGACTTGTTTCTATAATTACTGTAACTGCCCCCATCTGATAACAACATCAGATGAGGACTGGTTTTATATTATCATTTTTCAGCATCAATCTCTCAATGTAGCCAAAGGTATAACCCTGACACCATCTTCTCTCGTATATGCCATTTCGCCCCCTGTCAAAACTATCAGCAAGTCAGGCTCCCTTAAGGGCATTTGCTTTTCATCCTTGTTCTTTTCACGAATCGTAAGCCATCAGTAAACCCCGTATTGCAGGGTTTACTGATGGTTTACGTCAGGGTCTTGCATCTTGATGACACTCTTAGCCTGCTGTAAAGCCGTAGTAGTCTTACCACACCATTTTGGGCCTACAATCTGAACTGCTCCAAATGCCTCCAGACGAAGTTTCAACATTTTATCTACTATTCTTTCTAAATATTTCATATTCAATACATTTTTTGGCAACAAAGTTAATAAAAAAGAACGAAAGGAGCAAGCAACTTTATATTTTTGCTGTTCTTTACTTTATATTTTAACGGTATTTTATTTTATGTTTTATCGGAACTTCATTTTGCATTTCTGTCTTACTTGTTTTACTTTCTCTGCATTTGAATCATTCAACACCAAACTTATTGTACTGAAATAGTGCCAAGTTCGGTAGGAAAAATGTAATTTTTCTTGGAAGTTCGACAGAAAAAGTGTATCTTTGTAACGGAAATCATTAAATATCAGAAACTTATGTATCGAAGCATAATAAAATGAATATTTTTTGAACTTTTCTTCTAATGATACTATATTATGGGTGTATTACATAGGTATCAACATTGACAATAGCCAATCGGGAATGAGTAAACTAAAGATTACAAAGAGTATCATAAATTTTCCAAGATAAAAGAATCATGACATACGATGAATTTAAACAATTGGCAGAGCATCCACAACATCGTGACATCCCTGCCATCTTCAAACTTGAAGTGATAGAGATAGAGGAATTGCCAGAGAACAAGCGTTCCCACTATCCGAAATATAAGGTGGAGCCTTATGCTTCCAGCTATGCCCTCGCCCCCACCCTCGAAGAGGCAGAGGCGTTGATGCGCAAGGACATCGGCTATCGCAAGAAGATGAAGGAGGAAGATGACTATCCGATGGACACTTTCTGCTATTACATCTCTGAGATTCCGATAGGACTGATGCACTACGAGCGAGAGTATCTGTCACAAAAGATGTATGATGGTGAAGGAAAACTCATCGACCAGACTTACTGTAGCTCTGGCTTCAGCATCTACTACCCAAGCATTTGCGACTCTCCCGAATATGATAGGCATCCCGACGAGATATTCCATGGACGCTCTGAGGATAAGATAAGATTCCACAGAGGCGACATCGTGGAGGTGTATAGCGGAGATGAAGTTAAGTTGGCTACCGTCGTGGGAACTCCCCTCACCACCCAATTCGTTTGGGAGCGAATTCCAAGTCTCAAGAAGCGAGGGATTGGGATAGACGACATGCCGTATGATGAGACCGACGACACCTATACCGTGATAGATGGTCCTGGCTATGAATATCACGACCATGTCTCGTCGATGCACGTCTTCGCCCCTCACTATCATGTGCCGCTCTATCTGCAAAGACGCTTCAAGGGGTACTTGGAAAAAGCGGAGAAGAAGCAAAAGAAACAGGACGAGAAGGACAAACTTTTCAAGCAAGCTCACGATTGCTGCAGCCACAACAAGGAGCAGTTGGAGAAATCAGAGAAATGCGGTTGTTTTAACTGTGGCAAGATTTTCCCATCTTCTGAAATCGCAGATTATCTCCCTGACGAGGGTGGACAAACTGCCCTTTGCCCTTACTGCCACATCGACTCCGTGATAGGTGATGTCTCGGGATTCCCTATCACTCCAGAGTTCTTGAAGAAAATGAATAAGAGGTGGTTCTGAGAAGTAATCGACTTTACTGAAACTGTCCCCATCTGGTATCACAACGTCAGATGGGGACAGCTTTCTATCAAACAAAGAAATCATCTAAGTTTGCAGACAAGAATTCCTCTACAGAAATTCCATCTGTACCAACAACAAAAGCGCGATAAGGATTAAAAGCCTCTCTGAACAAGCCAAGTCCTTTATTCATACCTCGCTTTCCACTCTTGACTTCTATTGCCCAAACCTTGCGATTTCTCTCAATGATAAAATCAACCTCATTATTTTTCTCTCGCCAATAATATACCTTGTAATCCAACTTATCGGCATAGTTCAAAAGGTGAGAACCGACTGCCGACTCAACCAATCGCCCCCACTTTTCCAAGTCCAAGCGTTGTTCCTCAAAATTAGCCGTGGAATAAACGTTCATCAAAGCATTATTATACACTTGATATTTCGGCACTGACGCATATCGTCTTGCTGTATCGCCCGAATATTTTTGCAATCCTGCAAGTAAATGGCACTCATCCAAAACCTGAATATAGTTAGCCAGAGTTGTTACATTCCCCTTGTCCTGAAGTTGTCCCATCATCTTCGTCAATGACAACAACTCACCAGAATAAGAGCATCCCAATTCAAATAATCTTTTCAACAAAGCTGGCTTATAAACCGTAGTAGTCCCAAGCACATCATTAGCCAAAGCCGATTCAATCAAAGAATCCTTGACATACTTTTTCCATCTTATTTCATTGGAAATCAACGGAGCTGTACCAGGATAGCCGCCAAAATAGATATATTGGTCAAGTGTCCAGTCAAAAGCCTCCCTCATCTCAGAAAAAGTCCAATGCCCCATTCTTATCAGCTCAAATCTACCTGCTAACGATTCCGTCAACCCTTTTTTCAACAACAACCTGGAAGAACCAAGAAGAAGAACTTTCAAGTTTCTCTTTTCACGAGTATCTCGATCCCACTCCTTCTTTACCACTTCGCTCCAATTATCTATTTTCTGAACCTCATCTATGACAAGAATATGCTCTGTTTCATGTCTAACAGTCATCTCATTTCTTGCAGCATCCCAAACATTACTTATCCATGCCCGAGTTACATTCAGTTCATTATCAGCAGAATAACTACTATAAGGTAATGTTATGCTGCCTAAAACTTGCTCCACCAAAGTGGATTTTCCCACTTGACGAGGTCCTGCTATGACTTGGATGAACATTCTTTGCTCTTCCAATCTCTTTTTAACTTCTTGATATTCAGATCGTACAAACATATCTTTTCAAAATGTTCAAAAGTTCTAACTAAAATGTTCAAAAGCTCTAACTAAAATGTTCAATTCTTTGCGCAAAGATATGAAAAGAAAAGCAAACACGCAAATAATTGTTTATTTCTTTTAGTTTTTAAGATTTTCTAGAAGGAGACAGCTTTACCCATCGCCTCGGGGAAGCTAGGTAAGGCATTCTGTATATTCCTTAATTCCGCAAGCTAATGCATTAACTTGCGGAATTAAGGATTTATTGTATTCTGCTTCTTGTATAGCGATGGCAGCACTCCGTACTCTTCCTTGAAGAACTTGGAGAACTGCTTCGGGGAGAGTCCTACGCTGTAGGCAATCTCTGACACGGATAGCTTGCCTTGTTGAACCATAGCCAATCCGTGGCGTAGACGAATCGTGCGCATGAACTCCAATGGTGACTTGCCTGTGGCGGTCATCAGCTTCTTGTAGAGGGCACTTCGGCTGAGGTTCATCTCCTCGCTGAAGGCTTCTACCGAAAAGTCGGTGTCATCAAGGTACTCTTCGATGATTTGGGTTGCTTTGTCGATGAACTCCTGTGAAGCATTGATAGATGTGATTTCAGTCAGATTTACTTCACCTCCATGTATTTCTGTATTTGTAGATATGACGCTCGGCTCTGAACTTGTAGAAACAGCATTCTTCTTATGATGTCTATAACCTATACCTAATATAATAATAAGGAGGATGAAGTAGATACATAGAGCATATCCCGAAAGCCAAAAAGGTGGGCGGACGGTAAACTGGATGGAGGCTGTAGTGTCTTCGCTTCCATCCAAGGCTTTTACACGGAGAGAGTGTGTGCCAAAGGATAAATTGTACAATGGTATCCTATTGCCGTCTGCAGGAATCCATTTGCCATCGTCATCGAGTTGGTAGGCAAATTGGGTATGAGCGGCATGTGTGAAGTCCAAAGTCGATACGTATAGGGAGAAGTCCTCACCATACTTAAACTCCAAAGGCTGTTGGGAAGAGGTGGAGAAAGGGATGACTTCCTCACCGATTCTTAGCTCCGTGAATGTCACTTTCTTGAACTTGGCACCATCGTCTATCAGGCTAGGGATGAGGCGAACATACTTACCGCAGCCACCAGCCAAGATGTCGCCATCTTTCGTGCAAAAAATGGCTTTCTTGCAGAAGGTGATGTCACCCAATCCATCAGCATTGATAAACTTGCGGAAGTGGAAGGCGTATTTGTTCTTGTCGTTCTTCTCTACGATGAAGGTATAGATGGCATCGCTGGTGGTCAACCAGATTTGTCCCTGTTGGTCGCCAGTCATGGCTAGCACATTGTTCAAGCCTTCTGCCTTGTCTAAAGTTTTCAACAACTGGAAGTGGGAGTCGTATATTCTCACTTCCTCGTTGGTGCATACCCATCTCAGTCCTCTGTCATCTATGCAGATGACATTGACCGTTGCGTTGTGCAGAGCCTTGTCTGCCACTTCCTTGATTTGTAGTTTGCCATTTACGGTGTAAAGTCCTGTACCTGTGGCAACAAGTAGTAGGTCTTCTCGCTCGGAATACACCATGTCGGTGATGGCATTGGTGCGCAAGGCGGAGTTCTGATAGGAGTAGTTGTGGAACTTACCATCTTTGGATATGCAGCAAAGACCGTTCATGGTCGCTCCTATCCAGAAGTTACCCCTCTTGTCTTGGATGATGCGTCGAGCATAGTTGAGTTGTGGATGTTCCTGCCAGAGACGAGTAATTTGATGGTTGCCATCCAATCGGCAGATGCCACCGCCGTATGTGCCTAGGTACATACAGCCGTCATTCGCCATTCTACCTCCAATGATGGTGTTTGTGGATAGTGGGCTATTGGATTCATTGTAATGCTTATGTGTGCCTACATCATACAGTCCTTTTCCGTCAAATCCAATCCATAGCTTTCCTGCTGCATCTTGGCATAGGAAACCGATGTCCTCGTTGAATGGGGTTGGGAGGATGGAGATATTTGTGTTGTTGAGATAGGTGTAGGCGATGCCCAACTTGGAGGTGCCTATCCAAGCCATGTTGTCTTCGTCTATCTCTATAGTATTGATATGATTGCTTGTCAAGGGATAAGGTACGCTCTCGTTGCGGGTAATCTGGGTGGTCGTGCCGTCTCTGTGCAGAATGATGATGCCGTTGCTGTTGGTTCCCAACCAAAGGTTGCCTTGATGGTCTTCTGACATCGCACAGATGTTCTCGTCGTTCACCTTTTCCAACTTGTCATTTTTCAAAGTCTTCCTGTAGAGGCCATTGGCGTATTTGTCGTATATCCAGATGGTGTTGCGAGTATCTTGATAGATGTTTAGCTCTTTTGCTTTGGCAGGATAAGACGCTATAAGATAGTGGCTTTTCTGAAAAGGATTAATACGGTAGATATTGCCTTTGCCAGACAAGGCGAAGCCCATTCCACTGCGACATGTTATCATGCTGACTGTCTCGGGGATAGTCATTTGGTAGAGGCGATGGGCATCGAAGAGATAATAGAAAATGCTCTTGCCTTGTATGCACCATAAGTTTTTGTCTTGGTCGATGTAGAGCTTCCTTCCATTGTCGGCATTTTGTCCTTGCTGTGTCTTTCTTGTCTTGATACCAAGATTTGCTAAATGCTCGATGCCTTTGTCTTCCATTCGGTCAGTGGCTGTGTTGTAGCAGAAGATATGTCCATCGTATGTCGTAACCCACATCTGCCCCGATTTGTCTTGTTGGACGAGAAGGATGTTGTTGTTGGCTTTGCCGTCCTTTTGAGTGAGGGGGTATGGGCGGTTGTGGAAGCCGTCGTATCTAGTTAATCCATTCTGTGTTCCGAACCACATGAACCCCTGCTGGTCTTTTAATATGGTACGCACGAAGTTGTCGCTCAACCCCGAGCGGAGGTCGATGGTACGGAAGTTATATTGTGCCTTGCTATGGACGGTTAGTAGCAAGAGTATGATGAATAGAGTGATAGTCTTTAGTTGTTTCATGTTGTAAAGATACTGCAAAATGAAGACAATACAAAATAAATTCATCTATTTTTATGGTTGAGGGCAGCCTTTCTCCCTCAGAATTCCTTCCCATTTGTGTATTTTTACCCTCCCATTTGTGTATTTCTCCATTTGGGGAGGCATCAAAACCATTTGGGGAACGACTTTTGAGGGAGGTGGGCTAACTTTGCTGACGAAACGGAAAACGACCTCTTGGGGGCAATAGAAAGTGGAATTTTAAATAACTAATAACTATCATAACTTAAACATGAACTGAAACATGAAGAAGTTTTATTTACTTTTCGCTTACCTATTTATATATATAGGTATGAGTGCAGCCACCGTCGAGGTGAAGTCCAATATCTGGAGCGGCACTCAAGAGATGGATGCGGCATGGAGCAATTGGATTCAACTCCAAGCTTCTGAGTTTGCATCGGCAGAAGTGGGTAATTCCATTTCTGTAACAATTTCTGCCACATCGGCTAGTAATGCACAAGTCATGCTCAATACGGGTACGTGGAACACAATGCCTGGTGCAGAAAAAGGTGTCATGATTTCTGAGGCTCCTTGTGAGAAGAAGTGGACTATCACTGAGGAAATGCTTGCCGAATTGAAGACCAATGGGCTTATCATAAAAGGTGTGAGCTATACAGCTACGAGCATTGACTTGATTCATCTGGTGCAGACTAGTGATGCAGAAAAGGGAAATCCTGTTTCTACGATTTGGACAGGCCATAAGGCGATAGATTGGTCTGCTGGAGTTCAGAACGGTTGGCAGAAGTTGGAGGCTGAGGCATTCGCCAAAGTGAAGTTAGGCGATAAATTGCGTTTCAACTACGATAACCTCGCCATCGGGGCGCAAGGTCATATCACTACGGGCGATTGGAATGACATGCCTGATGGTACAGAATACAAGCAGCTTTCTTCCAGCTATTTTGAATATACGATAACGGCTGATATGTTGGCAAAGTTGCAGGAGAACGGTTGCGTGGTGACTGGCATCGGTTATGTCTTGACTTCTGTCGATGTCATCGACCCAACTCAGATTCCTACGATTACTTGTCAAGTAGATAAGAGCGATATCAAGTGTTGGGAGAAGGGAGAGACCCCTACCGTTCATGTCAATATGCAGAGCTTGGAGAGCAAGGAACAGAAGGTAACCGTGAAAGTGACTCTTCGTACAGATGCTTATGAGGACTTCAAGACTTACGAGAAAGAAGTAACTTTGGTTTCGGGTGAGACTCAGACTGTAGCTGTGGAGATGGCAGACTTGACCCCTGGTTTCTATCACGCAGTGGTCACGGCTAATTATCAAGAGATTGCTGATTTCAATATCGGTTATGACCCTATGAACATTGTCTCTGCTCCTGATGCCCAAAGCGACTTCATGGAGTTTTGGAACAAGGCGAAGAGCGATTTAGCTGCTGTTGCGCCAGAGTACAAGTTGACGAAGATAGCAGAGAAGTCAACCTCTAAGCGAAATGTATATCTTGTTGAAATGCGGTCTGTTGATGATGGTGACGGTAATCCAGTGACGATTCGTGGTTATTATGCAGAACCAGTGGCAGATGGCATTTATCCTGTCATCATTACTCAGAATGGATATGATAGCGATGTGACTATTCCTGCTCTCAACTTCTGTCCTAATGGTGACTCTAATCCAGGCTGGATAGAACTGAATCTCTCTGTTCGTGGTCAGGTCATCAACAATCGTGGTGACAACGAGAATAAGTATGGTGACTGGTTCGCCTATAACTTCGGTAACAAGGACACTTATTATTATAGAGGTGCTTACATGGATGTCATCCGTGGTATCGACTTCATTGCTTCTCGAGAGAAAGCACAGCAAGACAACATCTTTATGATGGGTGGTAGTCAAGGTGGTGCTTTGACAATCGCTGGCGCAGCCCTTGACAATCGTATCAAGGCGATAGCTCCTTCCATCCAGTTCATGGGTGACTTCCCTGATTACTTCAAGGTAGGTGCATGGCCAGCATCAGTTGCCAAGAATCAACAGGAAGCTCTGAACATGAGTAACGAGGATATGTATAAATTCCTCTCTTATTTTGACACCAAGAACTTGGCGCCTTACATTACTTGCCCTGTCTCCACAGCGATGGGATTGCAAGACCCTATTTGTCCTCCTCATACCAATTTTGCCCCTTACAACAACTTGAAGGTGGAAGACAAGCAGTATGTGGTGAACGGAGACTGCAAGCATCAGACTCCTTCTACTTGGTATAATGACTGCTTGAACTTCTTCAAGAAGTATATCACTACGAACGATGATACAGAGTATGTAACCATCAACCTCAATGTTTGGAAAGGAGAACTTTCTGTTGATAGTTGGAGTGCCTATCAGAAGATAGAGGGTAGCAAGTTTGCCCTTGCGTCTGTGGGGGACGAACTCGAAATCACCATTCCTTCACTTAATGGAAGTAACCATCAGTTGTGGCTCCAGAATGGCAGTTGGAATACTTTGGCTGGTGTGGATGAAAAATATGTGATAGCTGAGGCTCCTTATACTTTCAAGGCTACTATCACCGATGAAATGCTTTCGGAATTACAAGATAAGGGATTGATAGTCAAAGGTGTCGGATACGACCTCTCAAGTGTCGATGTCAAGCATAAAGTTGCCAAGGGTGACTCTGAGAACAAAGGTAATGCCGTGACCAACATCTGGACTGGCAATGAGGTGATAAGCTGGGCTACTGGTGCAAGCAATAGTGTCTTGGTTAAGGCAGCAGATTTGAAAGATAAGTTTGCTAACGCTAAGGCTGGCGATAAACTTCGCATGAGTTATTCCGGGCTTGGATTCGGAACAGCACAAGGTAAGATGCTTGCCAATTGGACATCTCTTGATGGCTTGACTGTCGCAAAGTTTACGGGTGGAAGTTATTTTGAATATACCTTGACGGATGACTGGTTGGCGCTTATCCTTGAGAAAGGCCTACGTGTCAGCGGAACAGGATATACGCTGAATAGTATTGACTTGATAGACCCAGCCAAGGAATACAACATCTTCGCTCAAAATGATGACGCTGACATCAAGGCATGGGAGGGCGATGAGACTCCCAAGCTCGGTATGACAATGATTAATCTTGAGAGCAAGGAAATAAACGTTCCTTACAAGGTGACTTTGATGAAAGATATGGTGGATGAGGACACACAGACTCATAGCATCTACAAGACTTACTCAGAGAATGTGACACTTGCTGCTGGCGAAACCAAGTATGTAGATTTGGTGTTCGATGACCTAAAGGAGCCTGGCTTCTATAAGCTGACAGCCAATGTCAACTACAATGATGTGTGCTCTTACAACATCGGTTACGACCCTCAGAATGTGCCTGTGAAGGCAACGACTCCTTCTGACTTCTGGAATTATTGGGAGGAAGGCTTGAAGGAACTGGCTGCTACGGATGCTGAAATCTCCATGGAAGAGTTGACCGACAAGAGTACCGACGTGCGCAAGATTTATTTGGTGACAATGAAGTCGGTGGCTGATAGTAAGGGTGGTACACCTGTAACCATTCGTGGTTACTATGCCGAGCCGGTGGCAGAAGGTAAATACCCTACGCTCATCCATTATCAAGGAACCGATGGTGGAAGCAGTACTCCTTGGTGCATGAACGCTGATGACAATCCAGGTTATTGCGAGTTTGTGCTCTCTACTCGTGGACAGATGCTCAACAATCGTGAGCCAAACTTGGCTGACAATGTATATGGTCGAGATGAGAATACGGGTAAGACGGATTATTATTCGTATGGTTGGGGAAACAAGGAAACGCATTATTACAGAGGTGCTTATCTTGACTGCGTGAGAGCAATAGATTTCGTGAAGTCGCAAGCCAAGGTGGATGCCAATAATCTCTATGCTGCAGGTGGTAGCCAAGGCGGTTGCTTCACCTATGTAGCAGAAGGTCTTTCGGGAGCGTTCAAGGCGATAGCTCCTTCTATCACAGGTCATGCCGACTTTGAGGAAGGTATGAAAATTGTTAATTGGCCTCGTGCCAACTTCTTGGCTGCAGCTGATAAACTTGGCATGACAACAGAGCAGATGAATGAGTTCAACTCATACTTCGATGTAATGAACTTTGCCGAGCACATCACTTGTCCTGTCATCTCTTGCTTTAGCCTGCAAGATACCACAGACCCAACTCGCACCAACCTTGCCCCATTCAATTTGCTTGACAAGGTAAAGGCTGAGGATAAGGTGTATATCATCAACCCATTCTTGGGGCATGCTACTCCTAGCGATTGGGGCAAGAAGTACATGGCATTCTTCGAGAAGTATTATTCTAACGATACTCCAACTGTTATCGAGCATGTTTCTTCTATGGATAGTGCAAAGGAAAAGGTATATTACGACTTGGCAGGGAGAAGAGTGCAAAAACCCAGTAAGGGAGTGTATATCATCAATGGAAAGAAAGTGATAATTATAGTATAAGTAATGTGTAAAAAATAACTTGAGCAGATTTGCCCTTTCAGCCCGTCGTTGG
>CAVCRI010000101.1:0-10774 GCA_963604545.1 Lachnospiraceae bacterium
CATAATGCCTACTGGAACAGCGTGCAAAGCGAGGTGGTGGCTGATGACTTGTTCACTTTGAGAGGAAGAAAATAGATGAGGTGCTACTGGTAACAGCGGTAACAGTTAACAGTTAGTTTTCGCATACATCATAAGAGAAATGCCTACTAGAGCTATCATTTCTTCTTTCTGCCTCATTTCCTCATTATCTGCCTCATTTTACCCCAAAATGAGGCAGATAATTCCATTTTTGGGCAGATAATTGGAATATTCTTTGTAAATTTGCAGCCGAACAATAAGCAAAACAGGAATAAGCATTACAGCTATAAGCAATACAAGAATAAGACTATGCATCAATTCGACTACAAGAATACACCCGAGCAACTGCTCACACCAGCCATCGTGAGGCAACTCGCCACCCTGCACGAGTACAAGGGCAAGCAAGACCTATATGTATCGGCAAAGGCCGACACACTGTCAGCCCTGCTCAACATCGCCAAGATACAAAGCACCAAGTCCTCCAACCGCATCGAGGGCATCTACACCTCAGATGAACGTATCCATGCGCTCGTCATGGAGAAAGCAGAGCCACGAAGCCGCTCGGAAGAGGAAATCGCTGGTTATCGTGAGGTGCTGACCACCATACACGAGAACTATGAGTACATCCCCATCCGCCCCAACAACATCCTCCAACTGCACCGAGACCTCTATTCGTACGGTGGAAAGGAGATTGGCGGACGATTCAAGAACACCGACAACATCATCGCCGAGACCGACAGCGAGGGCAATGAGCACATCAGGTTCAAGCCTACCCCAGCCTTCCAGACTCCCGAGGCGATGGAAGACCTCTGCCGTGCCTTCGACGAGGCGGTAGACGAGGGCAAGTATGATGCGCTCTTGCTCATCCCGATGTTCGTGCTCGACTTCCTCTCCATCCATCCCTTCAACGATGGCAATGGCAGGATGAGCCGCCTCCTCACCCTCCTACTGCTCTACCGCAGTGGTTACATCGTGGGGAAATACATCAGCATCGAGATGCTCATCGAGAAATCGAAGGAGACCTACTATGATGCGCTGAAGGAGAGTTCCACCGATTGGCACAATAGCCAGAACACTTATCTGCCCTTCGTAAGCTATTATCTGGGGATATTCATCAAGGCTTACCAGGAGTTCCAAGACAGGGTGGAACACCTGTATGGCAAGACACCATCCAAGGCGGAGCGCATCAAGGCGGTATTCGACAAGAAGCTGGGAAAAATCACCAAGGCTGACATCGCCAACCTCTGCCCAGACATCAGTATCAGCACCATCGAGCGCACGCTCAAGGACTTGCTGGATGCAGAGGAAATAGAGAAAGTGGGGAGCGGAAGAGGAACGGGATATGTGTTGAAATAAAAGAGAAGAGGCGATGCCCCTCCTATAATTATAATAGGTGGGAACATCGCCTCTTTCTTATTTCTTGCCTATTGTTTTGCTTACCAAGCATGATTGCTCGGTGAAGCATGCTTACTTATTGAAGTACTTCTTACCATCCTGCTGGATAACGATGCCCTTGGCATTCTTGCGTACCTGCATACCAGATGTGTTGAAAGTCTTAAGAGACTTCACGGCGTTAGTACGAGCAAGCTCGGTGATGCTGGTGTTCACATTGTCCACGGAGTAGATGATAGTTTGGTTTTGACCATCCTTATAGGAATCTACCATCATATAGAGCTTGCCATCAACCTTTGCCAATTCCAGCTCATAGCTAGACTCTGGGAGAGTCAAGATTTCCTGTCCATCCTCATTAACGATAGAGATGTAGCTATTGTAGTACTTGTCCTGCTCAGTCTTCTGAAGGGTAAACTTGTCACCATTCACTCCTGTAATATGATAAGCGAAGCCATTGGTAACCACAATATTGCCACTGCCATCATCAGTCGCATCGCCAGCCGAAGTCTCCTTGTATGCCCTCACTACAGCCTCAAACTTCTCGTCCTTATTGAAGAGACCCTGGGTGAGGTTGTTGTCATAAGACTCGGCACAGTTGGCATCATAATCCTTCAAGTCTATAGACACAATCTCGGAAGTGAGACTACCTTCTTCTGAAGAAACCTTTGTCCAAGTAAGATTGTCGGTGTTCACGCTGCAATTTACACGAGCTTGACGCTCCACCAACCTATTATTGGCATTATCAAAATAGATATAGTTTTGATACATGATAATATCATGGTTTGATACCACCTGATCAAGATTCATCCAGTCACTGGAGCGATGTGCTGCAAAATGATTTTCTGTATCAGTGAATACCACCCAGTCTTCTCCCAATCTTTGGCTAACGAAAGACTTCCAATCATCCAGAGTAGTAATGGTCTTAGCCTCGCCTGTATTCGAATCGTACCAATCTGGCTCGCCCTGCTCCCCATCTTTCTTCTCCATAATCTCGTTCACCGTGAAAGGTGCCTGAGCCTCCAACGTATTCACCGTATAGGTGTATGTTTTCATCGGAAGGCTAAAGCTCTTCTCCTTGTTGAAGGCAGAGTTGTAGATGGTGAAATCGTACTTCTCGTTCTCACGATCCTTGACCATTGAGGCAGGAATAATGTCACCACCCACGGTGAGGTTCTTGGTGATAAACTCGAACTCGCCAGCAGGACTGGCTACTTGTGACTGCGCGCTGGCTGTCAAGGCAATGACAGCGAGAGCTGATGTGAGTAATGCTTTTCTCATAACTCTAATACATACAAGCTTTGGATGCCCTGCCAGCTCTTCTAAAATATTAAAATCAAAGTTCTTAGTAACTACAGAAACGGAGCGTGGGCATCTAGGCTCAACGATGTTACATATTGAGGTGTAGGAGACCTTAGCTCGTAACTGTCAAGTAGATGCCCACGTATATGACAATATAACCACCCACAGGTGTGCTCAGAGCCAACACTCCACAGCACACCCTGGATACCAATAATCATATCCATAGCATCGGCCTTAAAAGTTGCTTTAGACGAGCTGTTTGAAATTTCCTACGTTTCAATATGTCTATCCACAACGTCGGGCGACGCTTTCGTAATGTAGTTGTCCTCACTGCCAACATCAGCCCTTTTCGAGCCTCACAGACAGCAACGACTGTGCAAATATAGTTATTTTTCAGATAACGACCAAATAATTCGCGATTTTTCGAAAGAAAATCTTCTTTTCTGCCTCATTTCCTAATTATCTGCCTCATTTTACCCCAAAATGAGGCAGATAAAATCGTTTTGGGGCAGATAATCCGAACTGACTACTACAGCAATGGTGCCATATACATGGGGAGGAGCAATATCTGCTCATCCTTCTGCAAGTCCTTCGTATAGACGAGATACGCTTGCCCCACCCTGTCAGAGTATTTCTTGCAAAAGGCATCTATCGAAGCATGGGTGTTATATCCCGAAGATTTCACCTCTATCGGACATAGCTTGAAACCTCTCGACAACAAGAAATCTATCTCATAGAAATGAGTCTCATCCTTAGGAAACGTATAATAAAAAAGCTTGTCGCCCGAAACTCTCAACATCTGAGCCACCAAGTTCTCATACACATACCCCATATTTGCAGAAAGCTTATCGTTCAGCAATTTCTGATAGATGATGTTCTCCGTGAAGTCCTTATCCCAAAAAGCCAACGTCACAAACAAGCCAGTATCGCCAACATAGAGCTTATACTTACCCATATTCGCCGTAAGCGACATCCCGACATTCGGGTCGTCAGCATGATAAGCCACATTCACAGTCTTACTATCCTCCAGGCACAGCATCAGTTCCTCTACCTTCCCCGCACCAACCTTGCCTATCACAGGCGTAGGTTGGTAACGCATCAAGTTGCGACTCAACTGGGAGGGTATCGCCATAAAGAGCTTGGAGAGCTTGCCCGTGGCATCAATCTTGCGAAAATCATCGGCATACAGCTGAATAATCTGCCGTTTCACAAGGTCAGCCTGTTGCAGGCTCTTGGTAGCCAGATAAGCATTGACCGCTTGCGGCATTCCTCCCACAAGCATATACAGGCGCAGGTCACGCATCTTCTGGCGGTTCAGATGTTCGCCCAGAGGCTTTCTCTTGGTGAGCACCTGTTGCAGCAGAGGCATCGTCATCTCATCACCCATCGCCCATAGGAACTCCTCATAATCCATCGGAAACATCTCTAGCCTACGTTCCTCGCTCGGTATGCTAATATCCTTGGTGTTCTTGCGGATGCTGATAAGGGAGCCTGTCTCTATATAGTCGTACCTGCCGTCCTTCACCAGATACTTGATGGCCTGACGAGCCTTGGGGCATTGCTGCACCTCATCGAAGATAATGACCGACTCTCGCTCGTAGAGCATCGTCTTGTAGGCATTCTGGAGATACATAAAGATATAGTCCATATCCATCAGGTCGTCAAACAACCTCTTCACCTCTGATGATGCCTCATTGAAATCTATCAAAATGTACGAGCGGTACTCTTGGCGAGCGAATTGCTCCACCAGGGTAGACTTTCCGATACGTCTTGCCCCCTCCAAGAGCAACGCTGTCTGCCCCTTGGATTCCTCCTTCCAAGCCTTCAATTTGTCGTATATTTTGCGCTTAAATATTACATTTTCCATAACTGTCTGATTTTTCGGCAAATATACGACTTTTTCGTCTGATACCAAAATTTAAAGTGTTAAAATCACGTCTGACACCAAAATTTTTATGGGCAAAATCACGTCTGATACCGAAATCTTGCTGTTTTTCGAGAGGGCAAGAAGCTGGCGATAATTGGTAACAGCGGTAACAGTTAACAGTTAGTTTTCACATACCTTACCACAATAAATAAGCAAATGAGGCGATACTCTTCTCTATTATCTAAAGATAGAATATCGCCGCATTGCCCTCATTGAAGAGGAGGTCGAGGATGCTCATATTCGGCTGGAAACCGTGCTTCTGCTCGTAGACCTGATAGTAACGCTGAGAGGTGAAATCGGGGTCTGGAAGCGGCTTCTTAGGGCGAATCGCATCACGGAAATCAATGATACTTTGAGATTTGAGGTTTGAGGTTTGAGATTTATGATTAGCCTCTTGTGCCAAAGTATCCAATGATAGCAAGCCATCAGAGCCCTTATCGCTTTTCTTCGGATAATATTCGTCGGTAACGGATATTTTCGGGCGAATGTCCAAAAGTTCTATCATCTTCTCCGTTATCTCCATATTGAAGTCGAAGAGGAAATCGTACTTCTTCTCGTAGAAGGGGCGGATGTCGTCTTGGTAATACTCGAAGAAAGGACTCTCGCCGTATGCCGACATCAGGGCATTCCAATGCACATGGCGCCAGTTGGCGTGGTCGGAGATACGAATGTCCTTCATCGCCAGCGAAGTGTCGTGGTTCGTTGGGATGGTGAGCGAGAGAGGACCGTTGGTGGTGGGGATAATCATACGGTTGCGATAAGTCTGCTTGATAAAGCTCTCGTGGCGCTCTATCAGGCACTCATCGTAACGATTCAGCTTCTGGTACCACTGGATGGGTCCGAAATATGTGGAAGAAAGTAAAGCCTTCAATGTTTAATGTTAAATGTAAGTGTTAAATGTTAAATTAGACCGCCCTTAAGAACAAGAGAATTCTTCACTCTTCACTTAAAAGAGCTTATACGCCCTTCCTATCATCTGGTGCTTGTGAACGAGCTGCTGCCCTCGCCTCGAAGTTCTGACGAGATAGAAGCGGCAATCCTTGCAGCCACATCGCTTGCAGCAGACGGTAGGAATCACGTAGCGCAGAGTATCTACCGTGATGGTGTCACCAGGCATCTTCTCTATCCTGCCGACATAGAACACATCCAGGGTTATCTTCCTACGTTGGTTCTTGCGCTGTATAACCACCGAATCGGCAAAGACGATGATGTCGCCCCGCCCGAAATTATCGCAATCCATCCTGTTCACTATCACTCGGTTGCCCTCCTCCAACTGTGGAGGCAAACCTCCCTGGGGCACCGTGAAGACAGTGAAGACATAAGTGCGAACTGCCCAAGCTAGGAGCAATGCCAGCACCAATGCTAGAATGAATTTTGCTGTTGCTTTCAAAATTTCTTTCTCGGTAGATTATTTTTGGTTTATTCCTAGGGAAGCCTTTTATGAAAGCTCCCCTAGGACTTTTTACTTGATATTGTCCACAAACTTGTTACTTGATGTTGTCCACAAACTTGAACAATCTGTTCCATCTGATGCCTGAGAAGCCCGGATGGTCTGGACTGTGGCTCCACCAGATGAAGATTGGCTTGCCCACGATGTGATCCTCTGGCACGAAGCCCCAATAGCGGCTGTCGGCAGAGTTGTGGCGGTTGTCACCCATCATCCAGTAGTAGTCGAGCTTGAAGGTGTAACTCTTAGCCTGCTTGCCATTGATGAAGATGCGACCAGCATTATCCACCTTCAAGTCGTTGCCCTCGTATACCTTGATGCAACGCTCGTAGATAGGCAGGTTCTTCAGGGTCAGGGCTATCGACTTGCCCTTCTTCGGAATCCAGATAGGGCCGTAATTGTCGCGTGTCCAACCGGTATAGGCGTTCAGCGGATAGAGGTCGCCATAGGTCGCCTCGGTGTTGATGCTAATGCTCTGCACGAGACTCTTGTTTGCCTTCAGTGCATTGTAAGCCGCCTTGGTCAGCGGGATTACGCCGCTCTGGTTAAACATCAAGAGGTCTTCGTTGGTGATGCCCAACTGGTCGGCGAGATCGATAGGGAACTCCCCCTTCAACTTCATGTTGTAAGTATACTGCACGTTGTCAGGCTCCTTGTTTGGCTTGCCATCGAGATAGACGATGCGATTCTTGATTTGCAGGGTCTGACCTGGCAAACCTACGCAACGCTTCACATAGTTCTCTCGGCGGTCGGTAGGACGGCTGATGATGTCGCCATACTCGGCAGGCATCTGCGTGATGTAGTTGCGACCCACGGCATACACCTTCTCGAAGTAACGGCGCTGTTGCAATGGGTTCATCTTGCGCACATCCTGCTGCTGACCGTTCTGCTGCAAGAGCTGGTCGCCGATGCTGTAAACCATCTGGTAGTAGTCGTTCGCCTGATAGCGCTCCTCATTGACGAGGGTATCGCCCGCAGGATAGTTGAACACCACGATGTCGTTGAGCTTCACGTCGCCCAATCCCTTCACACGGCGATAGTCCCAGTGAGGCCACTCCACGTAGCTCTTCACGTTGACCAGCGGCATGGTGTGCTGGGTCAATGGCATGGTGAGCGGAGTCTCTGGGATGCGAGGTCCATAGCTTACCTTGCTCACGAAGAGGTAATCGCCCGTAAGGAGTGATTTCTCCAAGGATGAAGATGGAATCACGTAGTTCTGGAAGAAGAAGAGGTTGATGAAGTACACTGCCACGAGGGCGAACACCAGGGCGTCCACCCAACTCATGATGAAGCGTACGGGACCTTCCTCGTCCTTCCACCACTGCCAGCGTATCTTCTTGGTGATGTAGACATCAAAGATGAATGGCACCACGATGAGACCGAGCCAGCTCTTCACCCAAATCAAGAATGCGAGGTACAGCACGATGACGACGGCAAACTTCGCCCACTGCACCTTCATATTGAGGTTTTGTTTCTGCTTGTCAATCATAATTTCTCATAAGGAAAACTTTCGTCTCCCCTTTCTTACTTTGTTAGAAATCTCCTTCTGTTTATGTTTAGAATTTGAATAAGTCTGATGTGGTGAGCAAGCCTGTATGGTTGGCTGTGAACTCAGCCGCCAAGACTGCACCAAGAGCGAATCCCTTGCGAGAGTGAGCACTGTGCTCGATGGTAATCATGTCTGCCTCAGAATCATACATCACGGCGTGGATGCCTGGCACCTCGCCATCGCGCACACAGTTGATAACCAAGTCCTCGTCCTTGATGTCCTTGTCGCCCTCGTCGGAGTGGCCATCGTTGGTCCAATAGGTAACGCCACGCTTCCAGTCCTTCTTGCGGTCGATGTTGTCGATGATTTCCTCGGCAAGGGTGATGGCTGTGCCTGATGGAGCGTCTAGCTTATGCACGTGGTGAGTCTCCTGCATACATACGCTGTACTGTGGGAAACCGTTCATAATCTTAGCCAAGTAGCGGTTTACGGCACTGAAGATAGCCACGCCGATACTGAAGTTGGAAGCCCAGAAGAGGGTCTGCTTACCGTCGGCGCAGAGCTTCTCCACGTCCTCCTTGTGGTCTTTCATCCATCCTGTGGAACCACTCACCACCTTCACGTTGTGAGAGAAAGCCTTCAGGTAGTTGCCATAAGCGGCAGTAGGGTTGGTAAACTCGATGGCGACATCCGCAGAGCAGAACTCAGGGCTGTCGAAGTCCTCAGGGTTATTCACATCAATCTTACAAACGATTTCGTGGCCACGCTGCAGGGCGATCTCCTCGATCATGTGTCCCATCTTGCCGTAGCCGATCAAAGCAATTTTCATCTTTATTTAATTTTTAATTTTGTTCTTTTCGGCAAAAATACATATTTTTCTTCGAATAACATACAAAAAACCGACTTATTATAATAATAAATAGAAAAATTTGGTTATTTTTGCAGAGTATTAGGGCTTTCGGGCTTATTTTAGTAACTAAAAAGAAGAAATTATGAGCAAATACATATTCGAGACAAAGATGGAGGTGCGCGACTATGAGTGCGACATCGAGGGCATCGTCAACAACGCCAACTACCTGCATTACATGGAGCATACCCGTCACCTCTTCCTTCAGAAATGCGGCCTCAGCTTCGCCGAGATGCACCGCAAGGGCGTGGATGCCGTGGTGGCGAGGATGAACCTGCAATACAAGGTCCCATTGCAGTGCGACGACGAGTTTTTCTCTCGCCTATGGCTGGAGAAGCAGGGCGTGCGCTACGTGTTCCACCAGGACATCTTCCGTGCCAGCGACGAGAAGCTCTGTCTCAAGGCAACAGTAGAATTAGTTTGCCTCATCAATGGCAAGCTGGGCAACAGCGAGGATTACGACAAGGCCTTCGAACAGTACTTCGCTGAAAGTTAACAGCGGTAACAGTTAACAGTTCATTTTTCAATGCTCCCTCCCATCAGGGACTAAATCATCACAGCTTATGGAGCAACTACTTCACTATGTGTGGAAGCACAAACTCTTCCCACTCTCCCCTCTCTCCACGACCATCCACCAAGCCGTGGAAGTCATTGACCCCGGACTGCACAACCGCAACGCAGGTCCCGACTTCTTCAATGCCAAAATCAAGATAAATGGCACCCTCTGGGTGGGCAACGTGGAGATTCACGACAAGGCGAGCGACTGGTACCTGCACGGCCACGACAAGGACGAGCGATACGACAACGTTATCCTGCACGTTTGCGGCACCATCGACACCGAGGCTAAGAACTCGAAGGGCAACCTCCTGCTACAGATGCAGCTCGACATCCCCGACAACGTATACCGCCACTACCAGGAGCTGCTCAGCATCGACCAATATCCCCCTTGCTATCAGATTATCCCATCATTGACCAAGCTCACCGTACACAGTTGGATGAGTGCCCTCCAGACCGAGCGATTATCCCAAAAGACGGAAGCCATCGAGGAACGTGTGCGCCAATGTAATGGCGACTGGGAGAACGCCTATTTTGTCACTTTGGCTCGCAACTACGGCTTCGGCATCAATGGCGATGCCTTCGAGCAATGGGCATTAAATCTCCCTCTTCGCGCCGTAGACCACCACCGTGACGACCTCTTCCAGATAGAGGCTATCTTCATGGGACAGGCAGGCTTGCTGGAGCTGAACACCATCCCCGAACGTTATCAGAAGGATGCGCTCAACGATGGCTATTTCTCTCGCCTGAGAAACGAGTACCTCTATCTAGCCCATAAGTTCTCGATGCAACCAATGGATTACAAGCTATGGCGATTCCTCCGCCTGCGCCCCCAGAACTTCCCTCACATCCGCATCTCCCAGCTCGCCAACCTCTACTACCAGCGGAAAGCCAGCCTCAGCCAACTCCTAGAGGCGACGACAGTGAAGGATGCCAAGGCGATACTAACCACCAGTGTCACAGAGTATTGGGAGACCCACTATACCTTCGGCAGCACAAGCATAAGGAACGAGAAGCACATCTCTCCTTTCTCGCTCAATCTGCTCATCATCAACACGGTAGTACCCATCCTCTTTGCCTACGGCAGACATCGAGGAGAAGAGAAGTGTTGCGACAGAGCCTTCGACTTTCTGGAGGAGATAAAGGCAGAGAACAACCATATCGTCCGTATGTGGAAGCAATGCGGCTTGGAGGTAGAGAACGCTGGTGACAGCCAAGCCCTCATCCAGCTGAAGAAGGAATATTGCGACAAGAAGGAATGCCTCAGATGCCGCATCGGATATGAATATCTCAAGAGAAGTGAAGAGTGAAGAATTCGATAGCTTCTCAAGAGGAAGTGAATGGCGTATGCCCAACTTAACATTTAACACTTAACATTTAACACTTAACATTTAACATTGACTATCGTGGACCAACAAGAAATACTAAATACAATTCTCCTGACCCGACTGAACTATTTCAGCCTAGCCGGGATGCTAGAGCTATACAGAAGAGCAGGCTCGGCAACGCTCATCATGGAGAACCGAGACAACATCCGCGACATCCTGCCCGATGCCCCCGACAAGCTCATCTCCGCCCTGCAAAATGCCGACGAGGCACGTAAGCGAGCCGAGGTAGAACTGGAATACGACCTGCGCTACGGCATCGAGCCTATCCCGATGAACGACGACCGCTATCCCCAGCGACTCAAAAACTGCGACGATGCCCCCCTGATGCTCTTCTACAAGGGCAACGCCAACC
>CAVCRI010000102.1:0-10721 GCA_963604545.1 Lachnospiraceae bacterium
CTTGCGTGACAGTGTATTAACATGATTTATCACAGTTGGCAGTACAAACTTTTTTTAAAACTCGGAAAGATTTAAGCCCTATGAATGTATCAAAAGCTATTGCAGAAGACATCGCCAAGAAGATGGTTCTGCCGATGAAGAAAAATTTAGAGCAGAAGAAACAAAGTCTGAAAGATTATGTTACAACCATTGTGCTTAATCAAATTCCAGTTCAAATTCAAAAAGCATACAGACAAAATAAAGACTATTTTAAAAGTTGCTGTTGCGTGAACTTGGTTAATGGTACTGCTGTACTAAATTATTGTTCTGTTGATTATAAGAAGGTTCCATATAATCACAACTTTAATAATTATAAGTGCAACAATGAGCAATACGATTTTGTAGCCAAAGTCACAAAAGACATCAAAGAATTAGATGATGAAATCAGAACTACTCAAAATTCCATCATCAGCACTCTCCTTTCACTCAGAACTATCAAGAGAGTGATCGAGAGCTTCCCAGATGCAGCACCTTATGCCGAAGCATATCAGAAGCAAGATTGTACAGCTATGGCATTACCGATAAAGGATATTAGCAACATCCTGAAGAAATACAACAAGTAAACATTCAAAATCTTTCCAGTTCTTAATGGATTGGAAAGATTTTATGTTTTTAGAAACTTATAGGCTTTGTCTTGGCTATTATATTAAAACTATTGTATAGAATGAAAAAGTTATATCGTAAAATTATGAGCTGTCTTAATGGCATAGCAACCGACAAGCAGCAGTATTTCACAGTAAGCCTTATCCTTTGTTGTATCTTTGGTACAATGTATGGACTGGGATAGGGATTCCTTATTACTGTTGGCATTGGTTTATTCAAAGAGTTTATTGTTGATAAGCTTTGGATGAAGAGTAATGTAGATTATGAAGACATCGAGTTTGATTTCTATGGCTCTGCTGCAGGAGTTGTTTTGTGTGTTCTTCAACTTCTTTTATCGGCTATATTCAAATAAACCATACTTTCAGAAACCATTTAGAAATAAATTGGCTATTATTTTACGTGAAGGTTTTGTTGATTAGCCATACATAACAAGAAACTCACGCCCTGGGGTGATAGCCAGGGCTTTTAAACATCGTGGAATAGAGCAGTTGGTAGCTCGTCAGGCTCATTACCTGGAGGTCGTTGGTTCGAGTCCAGCTTCCACAACTTAGCGCTTAGAGAAACGATTGTTCGCAATTTACCGAAACGAGCGGAATGGGCTGTTGTTGATGTGAATCAGTGACAGCTCTATTTTTATATTCTAGAAACCAAAATCATTCAAAACAGATATTATTTTGTAGTTAATAATATCAAATATGAAGAAATTATATAAACCAAGAGGTCTCACCATTAACTTTGCCCCATCTGAGAGACAAATGGATGTGTGGAATACCATCCAGCCAAACAGATGTGATAAGTGTGGTGGTGAACTAGAAATGAGATTAACTGGGTATGATTCTCACCACAATCCTATCCACGAGCCAACCTGTAAGTGTTGTGGGAATACAGACATTCCTGAAAACATCTTAATGGGTGGTGCTGCTGGTAAACAATCCCACTGCCAGCCCTCACGGTAACGTGTTGACTAAATAGCCCTTTAATTGCTGGGAACTGCTTACGGCGGTAAGGACAATCAGCAGCCAAGACTCTTGTGAGTAAGGTTCAACGACTATCCCGAAAGGGAGTACAACCAAGCGGTTGGAAATGGGGGCCTCCAGAAATGGATGAAGATATAGTCTATTCTATATGGTAACATATAGCAGTCTACAACTGGCTAAGAAGTAGCGAAACTTAGTTAATATTTTTAACATTGGGCGGGAAGTCTTATCTCGGAAGTGCATGGCTTATAAGCAGTTGCATCCGCTATCCTAACATATTGATGGTTGTGGCACGTCTCACACTTAAAGACTTACGTGCAACAACCTGGACTACTATTCTCAGAATCTTGGACTTATGGGGATTCATTGAAGACGAGAATTACCATATCAACAACCAGTATGGCTATATAGATTTTTGGAATGGTTCTCGTATAATGATGGCAGAGCTATCTCCTTCACTCAAAGATCCAGACTATAACAACTTAGGTTCTTTGGAAATCACTGGCGCATTCATTGACGAGGTATCAGAGGTTCCAGAGAAAGCTGTGGAAGTTCTTGGTTCTCGTATTCGTTATAGGATAGCAGAAACTTTCGTTGTCGGTAAGCTGGTGATGTCAACTAACCCAGTACAGAACTATATCAAGACAAGATTTGTTTCCGATGATGATGGAAACCCAGCTAGACTGAAGAAAGGTGACAGATACTTGATGTTTACGGTATTTGACAACCCAGACGAAAAGTTCAGAATCATCTATTTCAATAAGCTTAGAAAGATTAAAGACCCGGTAACGAGGTCTCGTCTTGCTTATGGTAACTGGGATTATACAGAAAGTAATAAGATGGCTGCCTATTGGAACTTTAATGGAGAGAAGCATCTTGTTATGGGATTGTTTAGGTCTAAGTACGACCCAAGTAAGCCTGCTATTCTGGCATTTGACTTTAACGTTAAGCCTTATATGTCATGTGAGATGTTTCAGATTGACTATGAGAACAAGAAGGTATATGTATTGAAAGAGTTTATTGGAAATCCAGAAGATAAGTTGAACAACACCCCTGCCCTATCTCGTTACATAGCTAAGCAGCTTACTATAATGGGGCATTATGGTGGAGTTGTCATTACTGGCGACCCAGCAGGTGCGGCTCGCTGTACACAGACTGAGGATGGTGTGAATAACTTTACTCTCGTCGAAAAGTATCTTTCTACGGCGGTAATCAATCCAAAGACGAGTCTATTGAGCAAACAGCCAGCTATGGTTACACGCTTGGAGTTCGTCAATCAGTTATTGGAAGGCTATGATGGCTGGGAGATTCTGATAGAGCTTACTTGCAGAAAACTTACCATGGACCTCATCAATCAAAAGAAGAATGAGGATGGCACAAAGGAGAAGCTGAAAGTACAAGACCCTAACGGCGGTAAGTCAGAGAAGTATGGCCACTGCTCAGATTGTTTTGACTATACCTTGGTTAAGTTCTTAAACAAAGAGTATGGAGATTTCCAGAAAAAGTCTTCAGAGCCAATAGTTACGACTATAGATAGTGATACCGTAGTGTATAATGAATTTGATTTTTAACAATAAAACGAAATACAATGTATCAAAGATTTCTCAACAACAAAGACTACCTCGGAATCATCACTGAGGATATGTTTGACCAAGTTACTCGCGGTATGCAAGACAGAGTGGTCCAGGCAGAACAAAATGCAGAGATGAGCATGAAGGAGTACTTGGACAACTACTACGAGATAGATGAAGAGTTTGCTAGAGGAAAGTGTATCAGAGAATACAATCCTATGGTCAACTATCCACCTAACGTACATTTTGTGAAGGATGATGTCATATACAAGACACTCCAGTCCATCAATGGTTACAAGAAACCGACAACCAAGGTATACTGGGAACAAATGATTAATCTCACAGTACTAAAAGACTTGGAGAAGATTATGCCATACTTCCAGACTAGAACCTATCTCCCTGGCGACATCGTAAGGTATGGTACTGAATACTGGAAGTGTAAGGTTGGTAATGGCGTTGACTTTAACAATATCCGCATCCCAGGACTAAAAGCTTGGGAAAAGATAGATGTAGAAGAATGGACTGAGTTGTATGATTATCAGCTTCACGCTGTAGTTTCTTATGAAGGCAAGTTCTATAGTCTAATCAGCAAAGAAGAAAATCATGATGTAGCTGTCTCTCCTGCTTTGAGCGACGACTGGGGATTGATTGGTGATTACACTACGGACTATGATTATGATGCTTCAGAAGAAGCTTATGATTATGTTGTGCTGGATGATACCGTATTCAAACCTCTCATCAATCCAAACTCAGACACTCTTGTTGAGGGGGAGAATATTGTTAAGGACGATCCTCGAAACTTGAACATTGTGAAGCACATGACAAGAATCGCTCTCTACTATATGCACCAGACTATCAGTCCTACCAACATATCTGAGACAAGAAGATTGATGTATGAGGAAAGTATGAACTGGCTGTTGCAGGCTTCCAAGTTCAAGATAAATCCTCACATTAAACGTAAGAAAGATAACAAAGGACAGGACAAAGTTGATTGGGCTTTCGCTGATTTCCATAAGGATTTCAATGTAGATGATAACGAGTGGATAATCTAAAAAATGCCAGATTTTTGGCATATTTTGTGCATCTTGTAGTGCAAAATTCTAGGGGATTGTAGTATTTTTCTGCAATCCCCTTTATACTTTAGCTTTAGCTAACAGTTAAATTATACAAAACTTTACTCTATCGGTGTTATAGTTTAAACTTTTCTTTATACCTTTGCACATATAAAACGAACTGCGTGATATGCCTATGTGCATTTTTCGCTTAAAATTGGCAATAAAAATATAACATAAATCATTGATATTTAGGTGTGAAGATAGAAGAGACAATAAATTCCCTCATCTTCCGCAAGAGCTTCAATCCATACGAAACTTAACGCTTACAAATATGGAAAAGGTTAAAAGTAACAACATATTCCAAGAATTTACCCCAAGTTTTTATACGGGAATCTTCTCTATTTTGATGCCTACCAAACGAGGCAAGCATCTACGTGAGGCTATAAAGACCACCAAGCAAAACGATGGTTTTGGCAGGATTGGCAAGCTATAGGAAGTGATTTTCGAGTTGCCATGAGCAAATTTAATGAGGAGCAGCCATCTTTTATCTGAAGAAAGCTCCCACTTCTAAGTAGATTTTACATACAATTAAACAATCCCCAATCATGAAAAAAATATTCATCACCATACTCATGTTCTTGCCACTCTTGGCATCTGCACAGTCGGTAACTACCGCCGAGCAGCAGCTGGAGCAGGCACAGAAGCAACTGGAAGAGGCGAAGAAGGCTCTTCAGGCTGCCAAGATTCAGGCCGAAGCCGCCCGCATCAAGGCTCAAGCTGACAGTATTCAGGCTGCGGCAAAGGTTGCACAGCAGAAGGCTAACGAAGAGGCCGCCAAGGTTGCGGAGTCTGCCGCCAAGTCCAACCAGGAGGTTGAGCCTGTCGTGGTCAAGGAGCCTACTACCCCAGTCTCGGGATGGGAGGTGCCTACAGCCGTAGTCGCCAAGAAGGAAGAGAAGAAGGTGGAGAAAACCGCCGATGGCATTGAGGCAAAGGTTGACCCAAAGTACTTGGCTGGTGCAGTAACCCTCAACGCCGAGGGCAAGGTGGAGTTCACCCTCGACACAGACGCCAACGGCAAGAGCGCCGCTCAAATCTATGACATCGTTTACCAATACATGGCACAGCTCACCCAGGGTGAGAACAATATAGGCAGCCGTGTGGCACTCGTCAACCCGGGCGAGCATGTCATCGCCAACACCATGGACGAGTGGTTCGTATTCAACCAGTCTTTCATCTCGCTCGACCGCACGGAGGTGAAGTACAACCTCGTGGCAAAGATCAGCGACAACCACCTCAACCTCACGCTGGGCAGACTCGTATACAGCTATGAGGTGAACAGACCTACAGGCTTCAAGTTACCAGCCGAGAAGGTCATCGTAGACAAGATTGCGCTCAACAAGAAGAAGAACGACCTAGCCAAGCTATTCGGCAAGTTCCGTCGCTTTACCATCGACCGTAAGAATCGGATATTCAACGACTTGACAACTTTAATTAAACAATAGGATATGATAGAAGAAAACAAGATACAGGAAGGAAACAACATACAAGAAGGAAACAAGATACAGGAAGGAAGCAAGATGCAGGAAGAGAAGCCAGCAAACGCAACGGAGACGAAGACCGAGTATGCCGTTCGCCCAGACCATCGCCATCATCGCCGCCTCGCATTCAGCGACCGTGACAACATGCTCGTGGCACGCAACTGGCTCAACATCGGCTTCATGCTCTTCGCCCTGGTGGGTGTCATCCTCTGGACACAAATGGACGACCGCACCATCGCCACCATCCTGCTGATTATTGGTGTAGTACTCAAGATTGCAGAAGTCTGCATCCGAATGTTTAAGAAATAATAAATGAAAAAACTCTTAGTCTCTATAGGTATGATTTGTGCTGCGACCCTGCCGGTTGCGGCACAAACTGATTTTAACTACAACGAAGATTCACAGTTCCGACCACTCACCAGCAACAAGGTGAACACCGACTCCCTCGGCTCCGACAAGGAGATACCGAAGGGCATCAAGGTATGGACCGTAGACGAGCGATTCGGCGACCGCAAGGCTGCCGTGGTAGACACCATGCAGGCGATGTACCAGAACACCACCTTCACCGAGGGGCTCCGTGGCGAATACAACACGCTGGGCAACCTGGGCTCTCCACGCATCGCCCGCATCTTCATCGACCGCCGCAACACTCAGGGCAACTTCCTCTTCACCGAGTCTTACGATAACATCGTGACCCCGGTGAGCGGCTTCCACTTCACCAACACCTACTCTCCTATCACCAACATCACCCTCAACAGCTGCGGCAACCGCACCAATGGCGAGGATGACTTCAAGGCGGTGTTTGCGGTGAACGCCAACAAGCAGCTGGGCGGTGGATTCCGCTTCGACTACAAGTATGGCCGAGGATTCTACGACTACCAGAGCACCTCCCACTTCAAGTACACGATGTGGACCTCATACCTGGGCGACCGCTACCAAGCACACCTCCTCTTCTCCACCAACCACCAGAAGGTGACCGAGAACGGCGGTATCACCAACGACGACTACGTGAAGCACCCGGAGATGTTCACCGAGTCGTTTGCCACCAACGAGATTCCTACCGTGCTGCAGCAGAACTGGAACCGCAACGACAACCAGCATATCTTCCTCACCCACCGCTACAACGTGGGCTTCAGCCGCAAGGTGAAGATGACCGAAGACGAGATTGCCGCCAAGAAGTTCGCCATGGCCTCTGCCAAGGAGAACGCAGCGCAGGATGCCAAGGACGAGGCTCGCAAGAAGGCTGAGCGAGAAGGCAAGAAGTTTGACGAGAAGAGATTCGACAAGCAGCAGAAGCAGCAGTTCTCCGGCCGTCCAGACAACGCCAAGATTGCCGGCATGGAACCTGCCAAGGACCAGGGTGCGGCAAAGGACTTCAAGACCGACTCCACCCGCCTCGCCATCAACGGCAAGGCAGCAGCCGACAGCCTGCTCGCCGTACAGAAGAAAAAGAGCGAGGACTCGCTATTCTATAAATCTGAGTACGTGCCAGTTACGAGCTTCATCCACACGATGCAGTTCGACAACTATCGCCGCATCTACGAGGCCTATCAGACCCCAGCCGACTATTATCTCAAGGAATACTACGACAACGGCGAACTGACGGGCGACTCCATCTTCGACCAGACCAAGCACTGGCGACTGAAGAACACCCTAGCCCTAGGTACCCTGGAGGGATTCAGCAAGTGGGCGAAGGCGGGCATCAAGGCGTTCGCCAGCTACGACCTGCGCCACTACGAGTTGCCAAACACCGAGGGAGGCTTCGACAAGTATAACGAGCACACCCTGAGCGTGGGCGGCCAACTGAGCAAGATGCAGGGCAAGACCCTCCACTATAACGTGACCGCCGAGATAGGACTCACAGGCGTGGATGCCGGCACCTTTGCCGTGGACGGAAGCGTGGACCTCAACGTGCCATTCCTGGGCGACACCCTCCAGGTGAGGGGCGACGCCTTCCTGCACCACGAGAACCCAACGTTCTACTATCGCCGTTACCATGCCCGCCACCTGTGGTGGGACAACGACCTCGACAAGACCATCCACTCACGCATCATGGGTACGCTGAGCTTCCCGAAGACCAAGACCACCCTGCGCATAGCCGTCGACGAGATCAAGAACTACACCTACTTCTCGCAGAGCTACACGGTGACAGACAACTACTTGCGCTCGGGCGTGACCGTCACCCCGATGCAGAACGGCGGAGCCATCAACCTGCTCACTGCCCAGCTGCAGCAAGACTTCCAGTATGGCATCCTCAACTGGCAGAACATGATTACCTACCAGCGCAGCAGCGACCAAGGCTCACTGCCAGTGCCAGACCTCAACGTATACACCAACTTGTTTATCAAGTTCCGTGTGGTGAAGGTGCTCAACGTGGAGCTGGGAGCCGACGCCCGCTTCTTCACAAGCTACTATGCGCCAGACTACTCGCCATACATGGGTGCCTATACGGTGCAGGGCAACGGCGACAACAACGTGAAGATTGGCAACTTCCCTATCATCAACGCCTATGCCAACGTACACATCAAGCATACTCGCTTCTTCGTGATGATGAGTCACCTCAATGCGGGCTCGGGCACCAAGAACTATTTCTTCGCCCCTCACTATCCGCTCAACGAGAGCGTGTTCCGCATAGGCATCAGCTGGAACTTCTTTAATTAAAAATTATGGTAAAGACTAATTCTATCAAGGCATGGTTTCTCGCCACACGCCCGAAGACCCTGACGGCGGCGGCAGTACCGGTATTGCTGGGCATCGCCCTCGCGCTGAAGAGGACCTCCCCTGCCCTGCTCTATCATGGGGCGGAAGTGGAAGACTACAACCTCATCTCGTGGATGGCAGGAAGCATCAGATGGTTGCCAGCCCTGCTCTGCCTGCTCTTCGCCTGGGTGATGCAGATAGACAGCAACCTGGTGAACGACTATTTCGACTTCAAGCACGGCAACGACGACGAGACCCGTCTCGGTCCAAAGCGTGCCTGCGCTGAGGGATGGATCACGTTGCCAGCCATGAAGCGAGGCATCATAGTCTGCACCCTGATAGGTTGCGCCATCGGCTTGCCACTGGTGCTCTTCGGGGGCTGGGAGATGGTCATCGTGGGCATCTGCTGCGTGCTCTTCTGCTTCCTCTACACCACCACCCTCAGCTACCTGGGCTTGGGCGACCTCCTGGTGCTCGTGTTCTTCGGCATCGTGCCAGTATGCTGCACCTATTATCTCGTGATGCCAGCCCAGATGCAGACCCTGCCGATGGAAGTGTTGCTCACATCAGTCGCCTGCGGCATGGTGGTGGACACCCTGCTCATCCTCAACAACTACCGTGACTACGACAACGACCTGAAGGCAGGCAAGAAGACCCTCGTGGTACACATCGGCAGAAGAAACGCCGAGCACCTGTACCGAGCCATGGGCAACATCGGCATGCTCATCATCATGGCACTCGCCATCTACACCAACCGCAAGTGGGACAACTTCGACGCTTGCATCTTCCTGCCACTGGCAGCCGTCTATCTGGTGCAACACAACATGACCTACCGACAGATGAGGCAGATAGGCAAAGGCAGGGAGCTCAACAAGATACTCGGGCGAACAGCCCTCAACATCTTCGGCTTCGGCATCACGTCCGTGCTCATCATCCTGGGCATCCTGCTCAACTAGGAAGCCATACGATACCACGTGGATGTCCTATCTATATTATCAGTACACAATAAGTAATGTACGCGCGTACATTAACATATAACGAGCGTACATTATTATATATAATGGAGGAATCAAACATGAAGCAACAAGTAAGTCTAGACCTGATGGAATTTGTGGAACGACAGATTCTGCCCCGATACAACGCCTTCGGCGAAAGCCACGGACTGAGGCACGTGACGAGAGTGATACGCAACTCGCTGAAGCTCGTGCCCGTGACGGGAGCCAACATCGACATGGTGTATGTGATAGCCGCCTACCACGACCTGGGCATGAGCGGTCCGAGAGCCATCCACCACCTCACGAGTGGCAAGATACTCCAGGCGGATGCCCGGCTGAAGCGTTGGTTCACTCCCGAGCAAATCAAAATCATGAAGGAAGCCGTCGAAGACCATCGCGCCTCCTCCAGCCGACAGCCCCGCAGCATCTATGGTAAGATTGTGGCAGAGGCAGACCGAGACATCGACATCCACGAGATATTACTGCGCGCCATCCAGTATGGCGCGGAAAACTATCCCGAGAAGAGCAAGGAGGAACAATGGCAACGCTTTGCTGACCACATGGAGGAGAAATACTCACGCAATGGATACATCAAACTGTGGATACCCAACTCGCCCAACGAGAAAGCCCTCAACGAACTGCGCAACATCATCGAGGACAAAAAGCAGCTGAGAGTACACTTCGATAGAATATTCGAGGAAATACATAAAAAAGAGGGCTAAATATTTGGTGGTTTCAAAAGAAAACACTATCTTTGCAATATCAAACAAGAGATGAAACAACATCGCCGTAGGAAGGGCAAAAAATGCCCACACTGCATGGCGAAAAGGATATAAGGATCGTTTCGGTTCGATCGGGATACTCATCAAATTAACTTAATGAAACCGAGAAGACTTCTCTTGCCAATGGCGGGCCACATAATCTGCGTAGTAGACTTCGTGAGCTACTCTTAGAGTTGCAGGTAAGCTGTAAAGCCAGTGGATTACAAAGGCGGAGGGCTCTCAAATTATTGTGATACTCGGAGTTTCATCACATCATCGAGCGGTCCTTTCTTATACGGAGGCTGACTTCTGATTCGTCGGAAGCCAGCCTCCTTGCTTTTTTTTGAAAAAAGATGGCAAAAGATTTGGTGGAACCAAAAAAAAACCGTATCTTTGCATTCGCATTTGAGAACGATGCTTGGTGATTCGGAAACGAAATCCGACTGGAAGGTTGGGTGAGTGGCTGAAACCAGCAGTTT
>CAVCRI010000103.1:0-10714 GCA_963604545.1 Lachnospiraceae bacterium
TAAGTTTTATCATCACAACTTACAACCTGCCTACTGAATATCTGGAGCATTGTCTCAAGAGTATCCTTCAGCTGTCACTCAGCCCAAAGGACAGGGAAATCATCATCATTGATGATGGAAGCGACCTTTCCCCGATAAGTGACCTGATTGATTACCAAGACGATGTCATCTACTTGCGACAGCGCAACCAAGGACTATCCATCGCTCGCAACAGAGGTCTACAAATGGCTACTGGCACATTCATCCAATTTGTGGATGGCGATGATTATCTTCTACAAACTGCTTATGAGCATTGTTTAGACCTCGTAAGATACCACAATCCCGACATCGTGTATTTTAATCTTACCGACAAAGAGGTCAAGGAGATTCCCTATTCATATACAGAGCCAGTAAGCGGAAGTTATTTCTTACATAACAACAACCTACGAGGTTCTGCTTGCAGTTATATCTTCAAGTCTACCATCTTGAAGAACCAGCGATTCACACCAGGCATCCTGCATGAAGACGAGGAATTCACCCCACTGCTCTTCCTAAAAGCTGAACGTGTCATCACCACCGATGCCAAGGCGTACTTCTATCGAACCAGACAAGACTCCATCATGCACCAAAAGGAGAACAAGCGACACAACCTCAAGCGGCTGGCAGATACAGAGACTGTAATATTCCACCTGCAAGAGAAATCATCCCTGTTGTCAGAAGCAGAAAGGGTTGCCCTGAAAAGGCGCATCGCCCAGCTCACGATGGACTATCTCTACAATACTATTCTCCTGACAAGAAGTACACGTCACTTGGAAGAAGCCATCAAACGCCTCCATGACAAAGGACTGTATCCTCTTCCAGACAAGAAGTACACCAAGAAATACCAACTGTTCTGCAAAGCCATCAGAAGCAAGATGGGAAGAAGACTCATGGTACTGACACTACCTCAAATAAAATCATAACTCCACCCTAGCTGACATTATATCATAATTATGAAGATACTACTTATGGGAGAATACAGCAACGTGCATGCTACCCTGGCCGAAGGTCTCCGAAAGCTGGGGCATCATGTCACCGTACTCTCAAATGGCGACTTTTGGAAGAATTATCCACGAGATATTGACATGGTGCGAAAGCCTGGAAAGCTAGGAGGAATCCTGTATTTGATGAAGTTATACACAATTGTGCATAAACTGCGTGGATATGACATCGTACAGCTCATCAACCCTATGTTCCTAGAACTGAAGGCAGAACGAATCTTCCCAATTTACCGCTATCTACGCCGACATAACAAGAAGATCATACTCGGTGGATATGGAATGGATTATTATTGGGTAAGTGAATGCTGCAAGAATAAGCCTCTGAAATACAGCGACTTCAATATAGAAGAAGAATTGCGTACCAATGCTGATGCCCTGAAAGAGAGAAAAGACTGGCTGGGAACAGAGAAAGAACATCTCAACAAGATGATTGCCGAGGACTGCGATGGCATCATAACAGGACTTTATGAATACTGGGCATGTTATCAACCTTGTTTTCCACAGAAAACGACATTTATCCCCTTCCCTATCCACACTTATAAACAACCATCTGACATCCCCGATACCATCCCACAAAAGGTAAAACTCTTCATCGGTATCAACAAAAGCAGAAGTGAATACAAAGGAACGGATATTATGTTAAAGGCGGCACAAGCTATTGCTGAGAAATATCCTGATAAAATGGAACTACGTATCGCCGAGAACGTGCCTTTTGCAGAATATGTGGAGATGATGAACGGCAGTGATGCCATCCTAGACCAACTCTATAGCTACACTCCCTCCATGAACCCATTGGAGGCAATGGCAAGAGGCATCATCTGTATCGGTGGTGGAGAGCCAGAGAACTATGAGATTATCCATGAGACTCAGCTTCGCCCTATCATCAACGTGCAGCCTTGCTACGAAAGCGTATATCAAGAATTGGAGCATCTAGTGCTTCACCCTGAGCAAATTGCTATGCTTAAGAAACAAAGCATTGAGTATGTAAACAAGCATCATGAGTACTTAAAGGTAGCAAGACAATATGAAGAATATTATAAGAAGGTACTTGAATCCATGTAAACTCTTAGTACTTTTGATGAAATAACGCCTTTCTTTTCGGTTTTTGACGGTCGCCATAAACATACAGGGCGACCGCCATAAAGGTTTATGGCGATTGTCGTAAACCTTTATGGCGGTCGTCAAAAACCGTAAAGAAGCACTTCCTTGCATCGAAAGAAGTGCTTCTTTACATGATTAATATTGATTCTTAATTGTTTTATTCTATAATGGCTGTCCAGCCACCGCCTGGTGCAAGATGCACCGTCAACTTATCCTTGCCTTCCAACTGTTGATAAGTATGCTTATAATCGGTTGCCTCCCTGTCGGCATTGATGCCATCGGCAAAGATATTCGCCTTGCCCTTAAAGCCTGTTATCTCAGACTTACCACTCTTATAAATATCTGATAAATCGATGGTTACGTCATAGCGAGGCTGGTCGTGCATAGGTCCATCGCCCACACGTGGCTCCCCACTTAGAGTTCTCCAATCCCTTCACCCCCTCAAAGTTCACGATGTTAGGATAAGCCAACTGCACGCCGAATGGGCGCATGCCGTGAAGGTCGAGCAAGAGGTGATGCTTGGCTGCACACTCGGCAACCTCATAAACGGAGTTGATAGCCTTCAGGTCGTCGCGGTCGAAGAAGTCCACCTTGAATCCCTTCACACCCATATCGCCATAATGCTTCATGATTTCCTCCATCTTCTGATGTCCACGCTGCACCAAGTTGCGCCATGAAGACCACAACACAACGCCTACGCCATTCTGCTTGGCATAGTCGATGATGCCTGCCATATCCATCTTGTCAGAGAAGATGAGCAAGTCCTCTGGGTCGCTCCATCCCTCGTCGATGATGATATACTCCAATCCGTTCTTCTTGGCGAAATCCACGAAGTACTTATAAGTCTCGGTGTTGATGCCGGCACGGAAGTCTGGTAATCGCCCGCAAAGCGATACTCCGAAGTCTCGTTGATAACCTTGTTGATCATCTTCTTTGGGATGAAACGATAGGCTGCGGCATCGTTGAAAACCCTAAACTCGATGTCGTATCCATTGCAAGCAAGGAGCAACTTATGATAGTCTTTTCCATCGTTTTTCCAATTGGTAACAGAAGCCTTGCTTACTTTCGTCTTCAGTCCAAGTATCTGACGGTCAGTCTGTAAGGCAATGGCTGAAGGGTGAAGAACAACTGTGCCTCCTTTTTTAATATCCCATTTGATGGAGTTATCCACATCCACGTTGATAACTAAATTCTTATCAGGAGAACTTACAGTGTATACTTTCGCCGAGAGCGGCAGGCAGCATAAGGCCAATAACGGAGTGATTAATTTATGATTCATATTAATATAGGTTTATATTTTTCAATTTAGGTGTAAATGCTTTCCCTTATGAGAGGGAAAGCATTTTTTCTATTGGCTTGACAGCCTCCTTGGCGATAGCAGCATCCACCTCTACGGTAGGCCAGCCAAACTTCAAGGCATTGTATATCTTCTTGAGCGAGTTCATCTTCATATACTCACACTCGTTACAACTACAGCCTACTCCACCCTCGCTTACCTCTGGAGGTACTGGATAGAATATAACATTAGGACAATTGCGCTCCAACTCATGCAAGATACCAGCCTCTGTGGCGATGATATACTCCTTAATCTCTGGATGTTCCTCGGCATAATGAAGCATCGTGGCGGTAGAGCCCTTCACATCGGCTACGGCAAGCACTGGTGCCTTGCACTCCAAGTGAGCCATAACCACGGCGTTAGGATGCTCTTGCTTGAGCTTCACGATGGCCTCTACAGAGAATTTCTCGTGTACGTGGCATCCACCGTTCCACAAGAGCATCTTTCTGCCCGTAACGCTGTTGATATAGTTGCCGAGGTTATAGTCTGGACCGAAGATGAGTTTCTCATCCTGTGGGAAACAGTCAATCACCTTCTTGGCATTGCCACTGGTCACCACACAATCGGTCAACGCCTTCACTGCGGCAGTGGTGTTCACATAACTGATAACCTTATATCCAGGATGCTCCTCCTTATATTTCTTCAAGTCCTCAGCCTTACAACTGTCGGCAAGCGAACAACCAGCGTTGAGGTCAGGGCAAAGCACTGTCTTGTCTGGGCTCAGGAGTTTGCAAGTCTCCGCCATGAAGTGAACGCCACACATTACCATCACCTTGGCATCGGTCTCTGCAGCCTTGCGAGCCAGCGCCAGGGAGTCGCCCACAAAGTCGGCGATGTCCTGAATCTCACCCACCGTGTAGTAGTGGGCAAGGATAATCGCATCCTTCTCCTTGCAGAGCTTTCTGATTTCCGCCTTCAAGTCCAAGGTCTCGTCAACTGGTTCGTCAACATAACCTTTCTCTATCCATTCTTTTTTCACCATAACTTTATTATTATATTTCTTTATTTCTAATTTTAAAAAAGAGAATATAGGAATGATGATATGCCGTGGATAAGTGGATAAAAAACTCGATAAATACTTGCGTATCTCGTTATCCATATCTGTCCATGGGTTATCAGTATAGGGCCTTCATATCTTTCTGTTGGCTCTTAACTCTTTAACCATTTTATCAACATTTCCCCAATTTTGTGCAAAGTTAATAAGTTTATATCTTTTTTCAATCAAAAAGTGCTTAAAAGTTTCTTAAAAGTGAATGATAACCTTGTGGATATCCCTAATTTGAGGTGTGCGGATAGTGGGCTGTGGATATCCCCAGAGTTATTACAAAGTTATTAAGAGGGTTTTCCGTACACTTATCAACAGCCAGTTGTTCACAAAAAAGTAACTCCCATTAAGTACTGATTTATGCCTAGCGGAACATCCAGTATGGCAGAAAATGGAACTTTTTAATTAACAAAATTCACTTTTCCTCATAAATATTTGCCTATAATGTTTTTTTGTATTACATTTGCACACAAAAGATTTAAATAGTGATAATTATGGAAACAACAGTAGCAAGGATTCCTGCCTCATTCAGATTTCAAAGTAATTTGATAGAGGAATTGAAAGCAAGAGCTAAAGCAAGCAATCGCAGTCTCAACAATTATGTCGAAAGCCTACTTATTAGTATTCTGCATCCAGCAAAGACAGTGGAGGAAAATGTTATTACTCCAGAACTTCAAAAGAAGATTGACAAGGCTATGGAGGAATATAATAATGGTGAAACTCGCCATTTTGAGAATGCGGTAGAAATGAACAAATGGCTTGATTCTCTATGATTTACAAGATTGATTACTCAAAGGATGCAGAAAAGGTCATCAAGAAATGGAAGAAGTCCAACAAGCCTCTTTTTGAGAAACTAAGAAAGGTGCTGAATAGTATTGCAGCTACACCTCGTCAAGGTATCGGACACCCTGAGGCTATGAAGGGTGGTAATGATATCACCTACTCTCGGCATATTACGGCTAACGATAGAATCATCTACAATGTATTTGATGAAATTATAACCATAGTTGTCATTGAAGTTGAAGTACCCTTAAGTTAGCAATCTGCTCTTGAGACAAGCCAGTTGCTTTCCTCACTTGGCTAGCAGATAAGCCCATCATAAGCAAATTGCGAGCAGTTTCGATTTTACCTTCCTCTCGCCCTTTCTGCAAGCCTTTCGCTAATCCTTTCTGCAAGCCTTTCTCCTCACCTTCCATATAAGAACCATAAAGACCAGAATAATAGTCATCGACAGCCTTTACGCTTTCATCATACCTTTCCTGCTCTTCACTGTTCATGCAACGAATATCCGCCAACTTGGCAAGGTGATTGAATATCTTCTTTTGAGCCGTAAACGGCAATCTTTCCAACACTTCCATATGCTTCAAAACATAAATCCACTTTTCAAAACCACTCTCACACTCTTCCTCATCCTTATCAAAGAAGGGAACCCATCTATTCTGCATATCGACGATGAAATGCTTGCTCTCGTCGGTCTTACAATATATGTCAAAGATACAGCCATCAATCAATCTTCCTTGATTATCCAGTCACCTATCGTACGTTGCTGGCTATCATAGTTGACGCCCACCTTTACCAATCGCTTGCCATCAGCAGAATAAGGTATCAGGTAACTCTTGTCTTCAATCTGCTTGATGGCTTCCTCTGCAGAACCATCATATTTCAACTCGAAGACATAAGTGGCTGTAGGCAACTGGAGCACGGCATCAGCCCTTCCAATGGCACTTTCCTCCTCCACCTTGATAAAGGCCCCCATCAAATTAAATATCAGATAGAAGACAGTCTGAAAGTCTCGTTCATTCTTATTGCTTAAGCGGTTGGATATACTGGAGAGATAAGCTTTCAAGCGAACCATTGCTCCCTCGATGTCCTCATCATAAAGCAATTCCACAAACTCAGCCACCAAGCCATTGTTATCCACAGATACTGGCGAGAGATAATTAGGAGCCAAACTCTTCAGCATACCGATTTTCACCTCACGATTAGGATAACCCAGCTGATAGCTCTTGGTGAGGGGCTTATATTTCTTGATGGTGAGATAACCGCTCTGATAGAGCAAAGGCAAGGCAGAGGTCATCTGCTCTGGGGATACATCGAAATCATCCACATTGACTCCTTTCTTCTCGATGTCCATCACATTGACATGATATTTCTGCAGGCTCTTGATGAGATTACTCGGTGTGCCAGAGCCAAACCAATACGATTCTATAGCCTGTCCGCTCAATGCCCTTACCAAACTGAAAGGATTGAATACATCCTCGGATTTCTTACTGAAGTGATAGCCATCATAATATAGGCGCAGTTCTTCCAGGCACTCCTCATACGATAAGCCGAGAGCCTTGCCCAATCCCTCCACATCGGGTTTCATCACCGTAGTAAGCTCCGTCTTGCTGATGCCACAGATGGCAGAGTATTGGTCGAACATGCTGATGTTGTCGAGATTGTTCAGTTCGCTGAAGATACTGAGTTGAGAGAACTTGGTGATACCTGTGATAAAGGTAAACTCCAAGTAAGGGTCGAGCTTCTTGAGCGGGCTGTAGAAGTTCTGCATGATAAGACGGAGCGTCTTCAGGTTTTCCTTCTCATGTACCACATCAAGCAAAGGAGCATCATATTCGTCGATGATGACAACCACTTTCTCGCCAGTTTGCTTGCAAGCACGTTTCACGATGCCATCCAAACGCTCATTGGCTTCAACTTCCTCTTCATCCCTGCCATAAAGGTCTTCATATGGACGCAACTGCAAGCTAAGATACCGTTTCAGTTGCTTTGGATCCATGTGCTTGGCGCCACTCATATCGAAGTGAAGGACAGGATGTTTCACCCAATCCTTCTCATACTCTGCGATGGCAAGCCCCTCAAACAACTCCTTTCTTCCCTCGAAATAAGCTTGGAGAGTTGAGGCAAAGAGAGATTTGCCGAATCGCCTAGGGCGACTCAGGAAAACATACGTCATTTTCTTTTTACGAAAATCAACTATATATTTTGTCTTATCTACATAGAGATATTTTCCCTCTCGAATTTTTTCGAAAGTCTGAATACCTACAGGATAAAAGTTTACTATTTCTTCCATAATCTCTTCTTTTAAAAACACGCTGCAAATATAAAGTATTTTTGGCATAAAACCAAGGAAAAGGGCGATAATCCACCAAAATCTATGATTTTATATGAGATTGAGGTAAAAATAATCCCCTATTTCCTACACGTTAGAGCAAACTTCTTAGCTTTTTTCTCGCAGACTTAGCGCTAAGAACTTGTCACATAATTGGAAGATGCCTTCATCTTTCGTGATAAAGTCCTTGTCTAGCAAGGTCTTGACCGCTCCTTGTACGGTACTAGCTCCAAGATGATATTTCTGAAGAAACTCTTGCGACATCAGGGAAGAAGGCTTGCCTTCCAAAGCAATGGCAGTGAGTACCTGCTTTTGCTTGGCAGTCAACTGATATATCAAGGCTTGATAAGCAAAGCGTTGTTGGGCGAGTATGCCATCTATCGCCACCTTGACATCCTCTTCCTGCAACAAAGGCTTATCAGAGATAGAAGTATAAAGCATGTTGAGTACATACTGGATATACCAAGTGATGCCATCAAAACGATGATATAAATAGGCAAAGGCCTTTGCGCTTATCTTCTTATTGTTCTTGGCAAGATGGTGATTGGCAAATTCTAAGTAAGTCTGCTCATTGATTGCTTCCAATCCCATGATGCTCGAACTATGATAGAAAGGGCGTGACTGTGAGGTAAACATCAACGCCATCATGTGGCGTTTGGAACCTGGAAAGACGAAGTTGGCATTGTGGCAGTTCTGTATCCGCTTACGCAAGGTTGCCTCAACGGTTTTCTCGGGATAGTTGGCGATGGTCTGAAACTCATCTATTGCCACCAAGCAAGGCTTGTCAGCCTGTTCAAGATAAGCGAAAATCTCGTCCAATGTTATATCAGGCGATTGAATATCCCCGATGCCAACACTCCACTCAGGATTTCCATTGATGTCAAAAGATATGGTTGATTTCAAGGACTGGAGCATATTCAAGAAAAACTCCCAAACCTTTCTGCCCTTAGGTTTGAGTGCCGTAAGGATTCCCTTGCCCAAGGCATAGACAAATTCGTTCAAATTCTTCGTGTCATAAATATCAATATAGATGCAATGATACTGTTCACGAATGTTTTCTTGCTGGAAACAATTATAAATCAGTCCAGACTTACCCAAACGCCTTGGCGCAATCAGCGCAACATTGCATCGATTGGTCAAATGGCGCATAAGCAGTGCTGTTTCCTCTACCCTATCGCAGAAATATTCTGGCGATAAATAGCCTTCAATAATGAACGGATTTAATTGTACCATAAGTGCTTACATTATTATGAATTTTACGTAACGAAGAATTAATAATGCAAAGATACGCTGAATATTTCTAACCGCAAACTTTTTTGAGCTATTTTTGCTTCAATATATTGTTTATTTTGCTTACTACCATTTCTGGCGAGATGTTTTTCATGCAGGCAAAGTCGCCTCGCATACATGGTTTGTTGCCATAGATGCTGCAAGGGTGGCAAGGCATGTCGAGCTGCACGGCATTGTCAGGGCTTTGGTGCCAGCCCATGAAACCTGCGTATGGATGGGTGGCTCCCCAGATGCTTACCACAGGCGTGTTGACCAAGGAAGCCAGGTGCATATTGGCACTGTCCATGCTGACCATCACATGGAGATGGCTCATCAGGATAAGCTCTTGCTGCAAACCGCCAAGATGAGCGGAGGCATTCGTCACTTGTGGATACTTCCCTGCCCACTCGTTCATCACAGGCGTTTCGTTCTCACCACCTCCAAAGAGGAAAATGTGGCAGTGTGGATGGTTGTGGATAAGATGCTGGATAACTTTCTCCATCAGCGCAACAGGATAAATCTTACCTTGGTGTGCTGCGAATGGGGCGATACCTATCCATGGCTCTATCAATGGGTTAGCATCAAGGGCGATGCTCTCCTCTCCTACCCTGAAAACTTCTCCTGGCAATGTGGATAAGTCTCCTCTGCCCTCACCGAAGATGCTCTGGAAATCCATCTTTACTGGATAACCCAGTTCGGCGAAGACATCGGCATAATTCTGGAAGGATGTAGGTTGCTGCTTCAGTTCCTTGCCAGATGTGGCAACGAGTTTGTGTTTGCCCTTGCGATGCTTGTCGATGTGAGCCACCTTGAAGCTAGCCAGGTTGAAGCGCATGCGCAGATAACTGGAGCGCAGCACGCTGTGCAGGTCGGCAATCGCCGTAAACTGCTTGGCGATAAGACGGCGATAGAGTGCATTGAGTCCCTTTACACCCTTATACTCCCCCTTGATGTCTGCCTCCATGAAACCAACATTAGGGGCAAGATTCTCGAAGAACGGACGGGCGAACGGACGACTGAGCACGGTTACTCTGACGTGTGGATATTGCTTCGCCAAGGAATATACCACAGGTACGGTCATGGCAACATCGCCCATGGCCGAGAATCTAATCACGAGAATATGCTCTGTCTTCATACGTCTATTTTTTCTTCTATAATTATATAATAAGGTGTAAAAATGGGGAGCTGGCACTCCTCTATTTTATGTTGGATTATTTTTGCTTGTAAAGTACTGGGTTGGTTGAAGGGTCGTTGTACATCTTCATCTGGCGATAAACCTTCATATACTTTCTGCCCGCCTCGATGTCTTCCAAGAGTTGGTCGATGGCTGTGGAGAGGTCTACCTGCTGTTCCAAGAGTACGTTGAGCTTAGCCTGGCACTTAGCCTTGTGCTCGGCAGAAGCCTCAGGGCGCTCCACCTGCTCCTTCATGTGATAAATCTTGAGGGCGAGGATGCTCAATCGGTCCACTGCCCAGGCTGGACTCTCGGTGTTGATGCGAGCGTCTGGCAAAACCTTTACATCCTTGTAGGTCTCACGGAAGTAAGAGTCGATTTGTTCCACGAGGTCAGTACGATCCTGGTTACTCTTGTCAATGCGACGTTTCAGGACGAGTGCCTCGGCAGGGTCAATCTGAGGGGCACGGATGATGTCCTCGAAATGCCACTGCACTGTGTCTATCCAACATTTCAGGTAGAGACGGTTCTCGATGGTACCTTCCTCGAACGGATTATTGATTGGAGTATCAATGTTATCTTTGATATGATAATCGGCGATGGCCTGATTAAATATCTTGTTAGCTTTTTCTGTAAATGTCATACGGTTTATAATGTT
>CAVCRI010000104.1:0-10643 GCA_963604545.1 Lachnospiraceae bacterium
ACCATCAACTTCTCTTGGAGGGACATGCTTGTGGAGGAAAGTGCATCCAAGAACAATTGCTTATGTTCCTCGTTGGCAAAAGCCAATATTGCCGTCTTGATGGCTGCCAAGAATCGTGAGAATGTCTTATGGGTTCGGAAAGAGAAACTCCCCTGTCCCTCAGGCATACGACCGCAATATTCGCAGATGAAATCCATCATCGACGAATAATCGGGAATGCTCCCCAAAACATTGACACTAGAATCATATTTTATTGTCATTACTATACTTTTTTCTAATTTAGCGGTAAAGGTAAGAAAAAAAATCTTTCTGACAAAATAAAAGCTCAATTATTTTGAAGGAAATCCAACTAATGCTCACCCAATTCTTATGTCCACCTCGTTTTGATTGGAATCTCGATAGAAATACAGATTGCTCTCCTTGCCCTCATTCAAACGACGCTTCAGCATTTCTGCCACAATCAAATTTTCAAACAGATGACCTCGCATCTTGTCAAAAGCCAACTGCTCTGCTGATTCTATCCCGAGCAAAGAGCAAGCCAAACCTGTATCGCAAAAATACAGCTTAGGCAACTTGATGAGACGCTTTTTGGTATTCTCAAAGTACGGTGGCAATAAATACAGCACGTATGATGCCTGCAAGAAAATAGAACGAAAAAGGGTGTCCTAAACAAGCCCCATCTCTCACCTCGTCAGCGAGAACTTGATGCTCAGGCCAAAATCCTGGGTTGTGGTAGGATAGCTACTGCTGGAGAGCAACGGCGTATTGGTCTGGCGATCATAGAAGAAGCTCATGGAGAGCATCTTGCTCAACGTGTAGTCGGCTGTGAAACTCAACTTCAAGGCATTGTTGCCACTGCTGGCACTGCTCACCATCGAGGCGATGTCGCGCACTATGGCAGCCTGCTTGCGGAAGCTGAAGTCCAGACGAAGATTCAAGTCTCGGTTTGCCCCACTTTTTCTCGAATTGTTGCTTTGGGATGAGGTAGTTTTCCCATTGACCACAGTGGCATTCGCCTTGCCATGACCTTTTTTCTTAGCCCTTGGTGCACGGAAGAAGTTGAAGTCGTTGACACGATAGCCCATGCCTACGACCCAGTCCTTGCTCAAAGCCTCATTGACCTGAACACTCGTCATACTGAGGTTCATCACGCGAGTCTGGCGATACTCAGCCTTCAAGGTCATATTGTTGTTGAAGGTCATGTCCATGCCGAGCAATGGCGAGAACGCCTCGTTGATGCTTACCTGTGATATATTGAACATACTGCTTGGCGATGGATTGCCCGTGGCGGCATCGCTGACGAATCCCAAGCCATTCATGTATTCCTGATAGGTGCTATAACTGCTATAGCTGCCGATGGCAAACACACTCTTATAACTGTGGTTGATGTTCACACTCTTGAAGTGGTCGCGGAACCAAGGCAACTTGCCCAAGCCACTGTAGCGCACCGACCAGTTGGGCAACAGGCGACTCAACGCCGGAAAGAGCGAGAGTGAGCTTCCGCCCATCGAGGTATAGGCATTGAGGAATGCCGGAATCATCACATCACCACTATACTTATTGACCGGTGTGCGGGAAGCATCAAACTTGCCTCCGCCCAGTGCGGTGCCCGCAGGATAAACGGTTCCGGCATATTGTGCCTCCACCCTATCACGGAAAGCATCGAGAGAAGAGACAAATCTCTCAAAAGTCTTGCTGCGATAGCCGCTATTGGCATTGCCAATGCCCTCGAACGCTGTACCCAGGGAGATGGTAGTCATCTGGAACGAGCCGCTCTGGGTGGTTGGCGTACCCTCATACATATATTGTATGCTCTTTTGCTTGGTAACCGTACGAGTGGCAGTGAGGTCTATCTTGAAATCCTTCACTGGCTCCAAGGTTGCCCGGAGTTGCAAGTTGTCAGTCTTGCTCGTCGTGGCAGGGGTAGCCAAGGAGTCATTGCAGAGCAACCAGTCATTGGCACGTGCCTTTTCGATATAGCTATCCCCCACAAGACCGAAAGCAAAATCTAGGCCTGGAGCCATCGAGCCCACCTTTTTCTGGCCGAAGGCATCACCCACTGTTGGGGTAAAGCCCGGCAAAGTGAGTTGGTAACTGCTGCGATAGTTCACGCTTACGTTGCGTACCATCATCGCCAGTCGAGCCACGGTCTGCATGCCCTTGTACCACTTTTTGTCATCGAGCGGTTCCTTTGGCATGATAGTGAGCTTGACCTTCATGGCACTGTCCACACGGGAGATGACCTTGATCTGATTGTTGTCCACCTTTTTATATTTAAGTGGGAACAGCTTGCCATCTGCCGTCTTTGCGGAAATGAGGAGACGCTTGCTGTTCTTGCCATGCTTGATGTTGAAAGCCGTATCAGGCAGGAGCGTTATCTCCTTCTCGAAAGCCTTCTTATTCTTTGGCAACACTTTCTTTGGGTCATCCTTGGGATTATTCTTAGGGCCATTCTTGGCGATTGCCTTCTTCTGTTTCTCGTTCACCTTCTTGAGGAAAGGCACATGGTTGTAGAGTTTCACCAGGTTGAAATTGCCATTGAGCGTAAGCTCCCGGTTCGTGTTGACCGTGTTGCCATACGAGTTGCCCTGCTCATCCTCCATGCCTCGCTCCCAAGAGTAGTTGGCATTGTAGGAAGCATCGGTGTTTACCCAGTCGAAGGCCGGCAAGAGATTGAGCGGCACCTTGTAGGAAGCCGTGAAGTTCTGGCTATAGTCGAGAGGCGTGCCCCAATGCTTCACGCTGTTCCATACCGACTTGCTATAGACCGAATCCTTCCAGGCATGGTATTCATCTGCATAAAGGTCAGTGTTGACCTCAGGGTAAGGTACATCCACCTGTGCATGGGTGGCACTCTGGAAGTTCATGTGCAAGTTTTTGGTCAAGTCCCAGCGCAGGGAGAACTCACGGTTCCACAGGAACTGGTCGCTATAGGTAAGCGGCAACTGGGCGTTGGCGATGCTCTCCATGTCCCGTTCCTGCAACTCATAATAATCGCGGGTCATCTCTGTGTTGAAAGCCACGTTTTGCGGCAGCCAGTTCAGTCCGAATCGCTTCAATATGTCAAGCCACTTGCTCTTGTTCTTGAGTCTCTTGAATGGTTCCCACGACTTATAGACCGGAGTCCAGGAATAATCCAAAGCACCTCGCCAGTTGTCCTTTCGCTCATACACGGTGGTCTCTCCCGTGGTATACTGATGGGAGTGACTGTAGGTGATGGAGAAGTTGGCTGGGTCGTAAGGCATCGGATGACGCTTGGTGACTATCCCTACCCGAGCATTGGATACGGAGAAATTGGTCTGGGTCACCTTGGTCACTGCAATGCTTTCGATGGAGTCTCGCTCCTGCTTGGAGCCGGTGGCATCCAAGGCCTCCTTCAGTTCCATATCCGTGTCAAGCGGATTGTACTTCGGTGAGGTTTTCTCCTTGGTCACACTATAATATAGAGGTATGCTCACCTTTGCCTTGTCGGGGAAGAATTTGCCCATCTCCAACGAGGTGGTGACACTGTAGGTACCATAGTTGTCGGTGCTTCTGCTCGCCACGCCATCTTCCAAGCCTCCAAAGCCTTCGCTGGTGTATCGCCCCGTGGCATTCACACTACCCAAGTCGGAGAGCTGCACGTTGAGGTTGGCGTTGGCAGCCCAACCACCCTTGTTGTTGTGTTCCTTGAGGCGGAGCTCGTTGACCCACACCTCGCCACTCTTGATTTCTCCCGAGTTGTTGCGCACACCTATCATCATGGTCTTCACCTCGCCAAGGCTCGGGTTGCCCACGATGGTAATCTTGTTGTTGGGATGGTCGCTGTCGTAGAGGGAGTATGGAGCCAGATAGGATGCCAAACCCTGTGCCTTTGCCTTGTTGCGTTCCTTCTTCAGATTGGTGAAGATACTGAGTGTCACATCGAGCATGTTTTCCTCTGGCCAGACCAACTTGCGGTCGGAGACGCTCCTACGGTTATAGTTGCTACGAGGCTCGGTCAACTTGAGCGGAATCTCATATTCGTAGTAGTTGTTCTTGTAGTCGCTGCCCAATCGCAGAAACAAAGCGAGTTGGTTGTCCTTTAGGTTGGTGGTGTTCTGTTCCAGGGCGTTGGCATGGGCAAACATCTGGATGCGCTTGTACTGGCGCAAGTCGATGGTTGAGTTCTTGTACACCGCCTTCGCCTCACCGTTGGAGAGATTCTTGACCACCAAGCTCAATGCCTGCTCGTTGGATTCCACCACCTGGGGCTGGGTAGGGTCTTTCTCACGGTCGATACCAGGAGGCATCACATAGTTGACAGGCGTCTTCTCGGCATTCTCCTCCAAGCTCACCGCACTTGCCTCCAAGGTACCGCCCGAAGCGGCACCCAGCTGCTGGTCGTAGGTGCGCCATTCGCCACGAACGAGGTCGAGGGTTCCGAAGCGCAAAACGATAGGCTTCTTGAAGCCCGTAAGGAACATACGCATGAAGCGGATGCTGGAGAAGTCATGGATGTTGCCCTGGCGGCTCTCAAACTCATCCACCGGAATGCGGAACTGATACCAGGTGGCCGTACCCTTGGTGTTGTCTCTCAAGGTCTGCGTGTACTCTCGCTTGTCGACGATGAAGTTGCTGCCTACCACGAGGTCCTCGGGACGAATGCTCACATGATACTGGAAATACTTCTCATACTCATTGAGGGTATAGTCCTGGTTGATGTCTTCCACATCTGGGGTAGACTTATAGGAAGTATCATAACTCTCGGAGCGACTGTCGCTGTCGGGAGAGTTGCCCTGAGGATTGTTGATATACTTGTAGCGCAAGAGGATAGGTGCACGCATCTGGTCCCAGTCGGAGCCACGGAAGTAGTGGTAGTCGTCACGGGCAGGGTCGGCAAAGATGCTGTCAAACACAGCCTGGTTTACCTTACCCTGTATCTTGTCGAGATAGGCACTCTTATAGAAAGCCTGCTCCTCGGCATCGGTCAAGCCATTGAAACCCACATCCTGCAAGGCACGGCTTCCACTGGTAGTGGCAAAGGCATAAGTCACGGTACTCTGGGTAGGAATCTTGCCCCACTGAGTATAAGTGAAGCTATCGCTGCCATCCACAGGCATGCCACTCTCATAGAATTTCTTGCCATCCCGCAGGATGTCCTCGCTCACCTCGCCCAGGTTGATGTAGAAGTCACCACCATAGTCGGCGGCATCGGCTTGCTCACGGGAGTAGATGAATGGGTCGAGCATCCAGAACTCGATATATTCGATGTTGGCTTGCTCGAAGTCGTTGGTGTCGAGCTTTCGCATCATGCCACCCCAGTTCTGCATCGGATTGCGCAAAGTGCCATCTGCCTGGAGATCATCGACATTGAAGTTGTAAGGTCCCGGCTCAGATGGATAGTATGCCAGGTTGAGCACGCTCAGGGTATTAACCGCACCCTGATAGCTGTTCTGCTGGCGCAATGGGAAGAGTTCCTTCACATAGACCTCACGCACATAGTGATTGCTCAGCTGCTTGAGGTCGCCCTTGATATGGCCTGGGGTCAACGAACTGCCACGGCGAGTGAACAATGGGTCGATGCAATACCAGGCAAGGCGTGAGCGATGGAATCCACTGGTCAAGCCAACCTTGTCGTTATAATCATTCTTGAAGTTAAGCGATGGTACGCTGGAGATGACCCAAGAGGTAGGTGTCATCACATCTATGGTACTCTTGGTGTTCTCAAAGTCATCAATATACGAGGCATTGTCTTGCGTACCACCAGCCTCGCCAGCGATGAGCTGTGCGAACTCGCCCCTAAACGAGATTTGAGAAGGCTGCGTAAGATGCAAGAACGGCAACTTATCGAGCATATTGGTGAGCCACTGGCTCTCCTTCTTCCAGTTGAGGTTGAAGCCCCAGAGGGTATTCTTCAATGGCTCTGCCCCCATCGCCACCTTGTTGGTCAAGGCTTGCTCTGAGAGGTGCTGCAAGGTACCGCTTATCTGGAAGTACTTGGAGAAATCATATTCCCAGTTCACGCCCATCATGGTCTTGCGCATCTGTCCATAGTCGGTGTTGCTCTCCAACGACACATTGACCGCCGTACCGGCATCAATGATGCTCTGGTTGAGGATGGTCACCTCGCCCGCATTGTAGTCCACCGTATAGTCACTGCCCTCGGTCAGGATTACGCCACCCGCCGTCACAACGACCGAACCTTGCGGCACATTATAGGCACCCAAAGATATGACATTGGCGGAAGAGCCCTTGTACTGGCCCACAATCTGATACTTATTCTTCTCGGCAATCTGCCTGGCGACGGTCTTCGTGCTGTCATAGAGCTCAGTGAAGGCATATTGCTCGGCCTTGTCGGCGGCAACGCCATTTTTTACCAAGTACTGATACATATAACTGCCGAAAGGCTCTACCTTCGGGATGAACACACGACCATTCTGCACGGTGTAGCCCTCCACATAGTCGAAGTAGCCATTGCTATGCGCCTTGTTGTTATTGTCGAGGCGATCGGCACCGAGCAGACGGATGATAGGCGTATTCTTAACCTGAGTCTCCGGGATATAACTGACATATACGCCCGTGGTATCGCTCTGATATTTCACATCGAGGCGAAACTTATCCTTCTCCACTTGAGAAGCAAGATAATACACATTCTTCATCATCAGGTCCCAGTTGCCCTGCTGTGGGGTATTGCTGGTATTCTTGAGCGACTTGACGAAAAGACTTTGCTTGGTGTCGGTGATGTCACTGGCAAACTCACCTACCTGATAGGTGACACCACCATAGGTATACTCATAAGCCACTGCAAGCACCTGGTCGGTCTGCAGTCCTGTCTTCAGCGACACATAGCCCATCGCATTGTTGACCGTGTACTCGGAAGAACTGAGCAAGCGGGCACTCTCCAACTTCTCGAAGTCGTTGCCACCCACCAGTCCACCTCCTTCGAGCACACTCGAAGCCTGGTCGATATCACGAGCGGCAACAAACTGGTTGACCATGGACGAATACTCGGTATTGGCTTGGTTGGATGGCACCTGCGCCCCACCTGCACTCCACATCGGATTGCTCATCTTGGTGGTTTCGCCCAGGTCGGTCAGTGCGATGATGTTGCGGGTATTGGTAGTCGTTCCGGTCTTGTTGGTTACCCAAATCTCCACACGGTTGATGGTGATACCCGTGGTCAGGTTTGGCAATTTCTGCATCCAGTCGTCATAATGGTTGCGGAAATAGCGGGAAAGGAAGAAGTGGCGGTTCTCCTCATAGCTTGCCACGTTCAGCTCGAACGGCGTGAGTTGCACACCACCCTTGCTGCTGACACTCTTGGTGGATGACTTCTTCTGTGACAATACCGTCTGCAACTTGAGCTTGCCAAACTGCATGTCAGTCCTCACACCAAAGAGGCTGCTAGCCCCCTTGATGAGCGATGAGTTGGTAGGGAACGACACATTGCCCGCCTCCACCAACTTGATAATCTCATCCTCCTTGCCATCATACTTGAGCTTCATGTTCTGGGCATCATAGTCGAAGGTGGCATCAGTGTTGTAGTTGAGATTGAGGTTCATCTTGTCGCCTATCTTACCGTTCACATTGAGGTTGATCTTCTCATCGAAGTTCATCATCGAAGTCTTGCGGTTGCGGATAGGCAGGGATGGGTTGTCGATGCTCTTCTTGTTGATGCCAAACTTCAGCTCTGCCGAACCCTGTGTCTTGACACGGATGCCACCAGGGCCAAATATTTTTTCTGCCGGTCCGAGGTCAAAGTGCATATCAGAGAAGTCAAAGTTCTCCTTGCCCTTGGCCTGGTAAATCTCATCGTTTTTCTTGCGATAGAAAGCATTGCGCTCATTCATTTCGCTCCAGGTGCGATACTCTTCGGGAGTCATCATGATAGGAGCCGAGAGCCAGGTATTGCCCAGGCGGTTGCCTATGACATAACGGTCGAGGGTATCATTGTAGACCACCTGGTACTTCATGTTGTCCGGGCGTCGCAAGTCGAGCGGACTCTGGTACAAGTCAGACAACATGATGGGCTGAATGCGTTGCACAGGCCATCTAGGATGGAGCAAGGAGTCGGGAATCGTGTCCTCCTCTACCAAAAACGGTTGAGCCGTGGCAGTTATAACTTGCTGTTTCTTAGAAGTATCTGCTTGTTTTCCACGTTCTTTTCCACTACCATTATTCTTAGTCTGTGAGGTCTTATTGTCTTGGGGAAAAGGTACGACAAAGGCATAGCTGAAAGCGGAAACCATCAGCCATACCATCAAAAAATAAAAAATTCTGTGCCTCATTCCCAAACTAAAGCTCTGTACTTCAACCCATACCTACTACTTGATTTGCTTCAGAGCCAGCTTCACCACTTGCTCCACAGGCAGGTCTGGCTGAGCCTTCAAGATGTCTACCACGACCTTAGCCGATGGTGCAGGAGAGAAGCCGAGCATAGTGAGTGCACTGACAGCCTCATCCTTCACATCATTGTTCACCATCGCCACGTTGCCTCCATTGGCAGGCGACTCATCTGCGATGCCCAGGCTCACAATCTTATCCTTCAGGTCGAGGATGATGCGCTGGGCGGTCTTCAGTCCGATGCCCTTTACACCCTTCAGCATTTTTTCATTACCTGAGGAAATGACATTGCAGAGTTCGCTAGGCGACATGGACGAGAGAATCATTCGGGCGGTATTGCCTCCCACGCCCGACACGGTGATGAGCTGTCGATAAAGTTCACGCTCCTGCTTGGTGGCAAAGCCGAAAAGGGTGAAAGAGTCGTCTCTTCCACCAGCCACCAACACTTCGTGTACATAGAGTTTAACCTCTTGCTTGCCCTGAATGGCAGTATACGTATTGAGCGAGATGTTGAGTCCATATCCCACGCCAGCCGTCTCCACAACAGCCATGGCTGGGGTCAGCTCGGTCAAGTCGCCATGAATATATTCTATCATAATCTTATGCCTTTAACAAATTTATAATTATATTATTAACGATACAAGCGAAAGAATATTGTATGATAACCTTACGATTTATTCATTTTCCATACCTAGGAAGTATGACTTTATAACTTTTTGCAACTTTTATGAGTTAAAAAACTATTAAATCGTTATGTATTTCAAGAAAAAACTATACTTTTGCAAACGGAAATAGAAACAACCAAAATAAAAGAAATAAGAACATGAAGAAATTTAGAGCAGCCGTAGTAGGTTACGGCAACATCGGTAAGTTCACCGTAGAGGCTCTCGAAGCAGCTCCTGACTTTGAGATCGCAGGTATCGTACGTCGCCAAGGTGCTAAGGACAAACCAGCAGAGTTGGATGAGTATGAGGTAGTAGACGACATCACTAAATTGAAGGATGTAGATGTTGCCATCCTCGCAACCCCTACCCGTTCTTGCCCAGAGTATGCGGAGAAGATTGTTGCCCTCGGTATCAACACCGTGGATAGCTTCGACATCCACACCAGCATCCTCGACTATCGCACCAAGCAGATGGAGAACTGCAAGAAGGCTGGCAAGGTAAGCGTTATCTCTGCTGGCTGGGATCCAGGATCTGACTCTATCGTACGTGTATTGATGCAGAGCTTGGCTCCTAAGGGTTTGACTTATACCAACTTTGGTCCTGGTATGAGCATGGGTCACTCTGTTTGCGTTCGTGGCAAGAAGGGCGTTAAGAATGCGCTTTCTGTTACCATTCCATTGGGCGAGGGTATCCACCGTCGTATGGTATATGTTGAGTTGGAAGAGGGTGCTACACTCGAAGAGGTTACCAAGGAAATTAAGGCTGACCCATACTTCGCTAGCGATGAGACACACGTATTCGCCGTTGCTTCCGTAGACGACGTTAAGGATATGGGTCATGGCGTAAACCTCGTTCGCAAGGGTGTATCTGGCAAGACTCAGAACCAGCGTTTCGAGTTCAACATGAGCATCAACAACCCAGCCCTTACCGCTCAGGTATTGGTTAACGTGGCTCGTGCTTCATTCCGTCTCCAGCCAGGTTGCTACACCATGCCAGAGATTCCTGTCATCGACATGTTGCCAGGCACTCGTGAGGAAATCGTAGCTACGCTCGTGTAATATATTCGTATATTCAATTATAAACAAAAAAGGCTCGCAATTTTGCGAGCCTTTTTTGTTTATAACTATTTGTGCGTCATGATGTCAAGCACCATATCATCGGTGGCTCTCATGGCATCGGCACCGATGGAGGTGAGGTTGTGTATGCACTTATCCACATCATCATCCACGATACCCTCGGCACTCGTTACGCATTTGCCTTCCATCGAAAGAAGGGCGGAAAGCAGAGCGGTGCTTACGCCAGAGGAAATCTTCAGGGCACAGCTAGGCTTGGCACCATCGCAAATCATACCTGTCAGGTTAGCCACCATATTCTTCACTGAATTGCAGATGCGAGTAAAGTCGCCACCCATCAGATAGGTAATGCCACAACTGCTGCCTGTACTAGCAACCACACAACCACAGAGCGCCGACAATTTGCCTAGACTCTGCTTGATGTAGATAGCCGTCAAGTGACTGAGCATCAAGGCACGAATCAACTCCTCCTCGGTATTCTCGTTCTCCATGGCATAAACCACCACAGGATTGGTGGCACAGATGCCCTGGTTGCCACTACCACTGTTGCTCATCACAGGAATCATCGCTCCACCCATACGGGCATCGCAAGCCGAAGCGG
>CAVCRI010000105.1:0-10640 GCA_963604545.1 Lachnospiraceae bacterium
TGTGATGGTTCTTCCATCAGGCAACTGAACACTTTTTGTAATTACGTTCATCTAATTCTTTAAAAACTTATTGTTTTGTCTAACATCTAAATATCTAAAACGCTGCAAAGATACCTCTTTAATTAATAATAAACGAATAAATGGGCAACTATTTTCTACATTTTTAAATATTTTATCTATCCAAGATGCATTATTACCGATTTTATTACTACCTTTGCAGTCGATAATTTTGCAAAATACTAAAATTCATGAAGATATCCAGAATCTATTCAGTGGCAGTGATTATGGTAGCTGCACTGGCTTTTACCTCTTGCAACAACAAGAAATTTCATATCAATGGTAACATCACTGAGGCTAAGGACTCTATGCTCTACCTAGAGAACATCAGCCTGAACGGACCTGTGAAGATTGACTCCGTGAAGCTCGGAGAGGATGGCTCATTTGCCTTCGACGAGTCTGCCATGGACTCCATCACCCCTGAGTTCTATCGCCTACGCATCGCCAACCAGAGCATCAATCTCAGCATCGACTCCACCGAGACCGTCACAGTGAAGGCTGCCTATCCTCAGATGAGTTTCAAATATAACGTGGAAGGTTCGGAGAACTGTAGTAAAATCAAGGAGCTGTCGCTCAAGCAGATGACCCTGCAGAGCAACATCAATGGCATCGTGAAGAACCCAAACATTGGCGTAGACTCGGTAGACGTCATAGTGGGGCGCATGCTCGAAGCCTACAAGCAGGACATCAAGGCCAACTATATTTTCAAAGAGCCTATGAAGGCATACGCTTACTATGCCCTCTTCCAGACCGTACAGTTGGGCAACACCAACTCTCTCATCTTCAATCCTCGCAACAACAAGGAGGATGTAAAGGTATTTGCAGCCGTTGCCACTAGCTGGGACACTTACTATCCTGGAGCCGAACGTGGAAAGAACCTCCACAACATCGCCATCGAGGGAATGAAGGACATTCGCATCATTGAGAACCAACAGACCCAACAACAGATTGACGCCAGCAAGGTAAGCGTAAACGGATGCATCGAGCTTGCCCTGCAAGACAACAAGGGCATCACCCGACGACTCTCCGACCTCAAGGGCAAGGTCGTGCTGCTCGACTTCCACCTCTTCGCCAGCAGCGAGAGCACGAAGCGTATCATGATGTTGCGTGAGCTTTACAACAAGTACCACGCCGCAGGGCTGGAGATTTATCAGGTATCCGTAGACCCAGACGAGCACTTCTGGAAGACTTCCACTGCCGCCCTGCCTTGGGTTTGCGTAAGAGACGAGGGTGGACTGCAAGGTCAGAGCCTGCAACTCTACAATGTGCAGAGCATCCCTACCTTCTTCCTCATCGACCGCAGCAACACCTTGCAAGCACGCGATGCCCAAATCAAGGACATCGACGCAGCCATCAAGAACCTCTTATGATAGTTAGGAGTTAAAATAAACTTAATACCCTAATAAAAATGAACAAAAAATTAACTGCTTTAGTAGCATTGGCTCTCGTTGCAGCGGGAGCCAATGCTAAGGTAAAGTTGCCACACATCCTGGGTGACAACATGATTCTCCAACAAAATCAAGAAACCAACCTCTGGGGATGGGACAAGCCTGGAACTACCGTAGAAGTCTCCACCTCATGGTCTTCACAGAAATATTCTGCCAAGACGGGCAAGGACGGCAAGTGGGCTGTCAAGGTGCAGACACCCAAGGCAAGCTACACCCCACTCTCCATCACATTTGATGACGGCGAGAAGACCATCCTCAACAACATTCTAGCTGGCGAGGTATGGGTTTGTGCAGGCCAGAGCAATATGGAGATGCCGGTGAAGGGTTTTGGCAACTGCCCAGTGCAAGGCTACAACAAAGCCGTGCTCGAAGCCAACGCCTACAAGGGCATCCACTACGTCAAGATACCTAGCGTGATGAGCCAGAAGCCTTTGGACGATGCCAACTGCGAGTGGAAGGTTGTTAGCCCTGAAACCGTAGGCGAAGCCTCTGCCACAGGCTATTTCTTCGCACAGGTAGTAAACAAGGCTCTCAACATCCCTGTAGGACTGGTGATGGCAAACAAGGGCGGAAGCCGTGTGGAGAGCTGGCTAGATTATGATTATCTCAAGAAGAACACCAAGGAAGACCTTGACTCTGCCAAGATGTATAAGAACCCTAAGTTCAAGTACGACTACCTCTTCCCTCTGCTATGGGGCAACGGCACCTTCCACCCTATCCTCAATTACAGCGTGAAGGGAATCATCTTCTACCAAGGTTGCTCTAATGTAGGCGACCCAGCAGGTCAGTACACCAAGCGTCTCGCCGACCTCGTAGCCCAATGGCGCAGAGACTTCAAGCAGGGCGAATTGCCATTCTATTTCGTACAAATTGCACCTTTCCACAATGGCGATGCGAACGGTGACTGGGGTCCAAGACTCCGTGAACAGCAATTCAATGCCGCCAAGATTATCCCAAACAGCGGCATCGTCTGCACCGAAGATCTGGTTTACCCATACGAAAAGGAACAGATACACCCTTGTCAGAAACAGCCTGTAGGCGAGCGACTTGCCCTGCAAGCTCTTAGCAAGACCTACGGCATGAAAGGGCTCTTCAGCGAGAGCATGACTTTCAAGGAGATGAAAATCGTTGGTGACACCATAAAGGTTCACTTCGATAACACATACGGAGCCTACAACCGCTTTGAGGGTATCGAAGGATTCGAGGTAGCCGGCGAAGACAAGGTCTTCCACAAGGCGACTGCCAAGCACTTTTGGCAAGAGGGCAATGACCCATGGAATGAGTGCGTCATCGTAAGCAGTCCTGAGGTCAAGAAGCCAGTGGCTTTGCGCTATTGCTTCCGCAACTTCCAACTAGGCAACATGGCGAACGCCGGCGGTCTGCCACTCTTCCCTTTCAGAACAGACAATTGGTAAGATACACGTATATATGACTCACGTATTAGATAAATTCAAATTTTGCCCCGTATGTGGTTCTTCTCACTTTGAAATCAACAACATCAAGAGTAAGAAGTGCACCACATGCGGGTTCACTTATTATCTCAATCCCAGCAGCGCCACCGTTGCCCTCATCATCAACGAGGAGCATGAGCTGCTAGTGGTTCGCCGCAAGAATGAGCCTGCCAAGGGAACACTCGACCTCCCAGGAGGTTTCGTCGATATGTACGAGACTGGCGAAGAAGGTGTGGCAAGAGAAGTAAAAGAAGAGACCGGCTTGGATGCCACGGAAGTAAGATACCTGTTCAGCATCCCCAACCTCTATCTCTACTCCGGCTTCACGATACATACCCTCGACATGTTTTATACGGTAAAGGTAAAAGACCTCTCCCATGTAGAGGCGATGGACGATGCTGCTGCCTACTATTGGATAGCTCTCGACAAGCTCAACCCTGAAGAATTCGGTCTTGGTTCCATTCGCCAAGGTCTCGTTAAATTTTTGCAAGAAAAAGTATCTTAGGATACTTGCCCAACTATCTTAGGATACTTCGCCAAGTATCCTAAGATAGTTTATAAAGTAACCCTATATCCCCCTAGAACTACTATTTTCCACTCCAAAACATTAAAAAACTAAAAAAAATCACTATATAATAATGTATAAGCAAAAAGTTTATTTACTTTTGCGCATCGAAATGAAATTGTGTAGAAGCTTATGCAAGAAAATTTAGTTATCGTAGAGAGCCCTGCAAAGGCCAAGAAAATTGAAGAGTTTTTAGGTAAGGACTATAAAGTGATGTCTTCTTACGGTCATATCCGTGACCTAAAGAAGAAGGAATTGAGTATAGACGAGAAGACCATGGAACCTTGTTATGAGATTCCAGAGGAGAAGAAAAAGCTCGTCACCGAATTGAAGTCGAATGCGAAGCAAGCCAAGAAGATTTGGTTAGCATCCGATGAGGATCGCGAGGGAGAAGCCATCAGCTGGCACCTTTGCGAAGTACTCGGATTGGACGAGGCGAAGACTAGTCGTATCGTCTTCCACGAAATCACCAAGCCTGCCATCCTGGATGCCATCGAGCATCCTCGTCATCTGGACATGAACCTCGTGAATGCCCAGCAAGCACGCCGTGTGCTCGACCGTATCGTGGGTTTCAAGCTTTCCCCTGTATTGTGGAGAAAGGTGAAGCCTGCGCTTTCTGCTGGTCGTGTACAGAGTGTGGCTGTGCGCTTGATTGTGGAGCGTGAACGTGAGATACAGAAGTTTAAGAGTGAGCCTTTCTATCGTGTCAACGCCGTGTTTGCACTGATTAGCGACAATGGTAGCGCCAGCGAGGTGAAGGCAGAGCTTGACCAACGCTTCAAGACCCATGAGGAAGTGGAAGCATTCCTGGAGAAGTGCAAGGATGCTACCTTCTCGGTAGAGACTGTGAGCAAGAAGCCTTTGAAGCGCATGCCTGCCCCTCCATTCACCACTTCTACCTTACAGCAGGAAGCAGCCCGCAAGCTGGGCTTCACCGTCAGCCAGACCATGATGGTGGCACAGAAGCTCTATGAGAGTGGACGCATCACCTACATGCGTACCGACAGCGTAAACCTATCCACTTTCTGCAAAGAAGCAAGTGCTGAAGAAATTCTTAAGGTTTATGGAGAGAAGTATAGTCTTATGCGTAACTATCATACCAGTTCCAAGGGAGCACAAGAGGCGCATGAGGCCATTCGCCCTACAGATATGACTGCAACTTCCATCGATGGCACCAACCAGGAGAAACGCCTTTACGAGCTCATTTGGAAACGTACTATAGCCTCTCAAATGGCAGATGCACAGATTGAGAAGACCACCATCAACATCAATATCTCCGGAAGTGACAAGAAGTTTGTTGCCAATGGTGAGGTTGTCGTGTTCGATGGATTTCTGAAGGTTTATCGTGAGTCTACCGATGACGAGGATGCCAATGAGGATTCAACCCACATTCTCCCAGTCATGAAGGAAGGCGAAGAGTTGCAGCGCAGAGAGATTATTGCCACCGAGCGTTTTTCACAAGCACCATCGAGATACACCGAGGCGAGTCTGGTCAAGAAACTTGAAGACTTGGGCATCGGCCGCCCATCAACCTACGCTCCAACCATCAGCACCATCCAACAGCGTGAATACGTAGTGAAGGGTGACAAGGCGGGCGTAGAGCGATCTTTCACCGTCGACACGTTGAAGGGCATTGTGATTACCCAGAAGGTTAAGAAAGAAATGGCTGGCTCGGAGAAAGGCAAGTTGTTGCCTACCGATATTGGTATCGTGGTCAACGACTTTCTGATGGCTAGTTTCCCTAACATCATGGACTACAACTTCACCGCCAACGTGGAGCAGAAGTTTGATGACATCGCTGAGGGTAAAACCGACTGGATAAAGTGGATGAAGGACTTCGACAAGGGCTTTGAGCCTGAGGTAAAAGAGGTGATGAACGCACGCAGTGAGCACAAGGCTGGAGAACGTGAGCTTGGGAAAGACCCAAAGACTGGTCGCCCAGTGTTCGTCAAGATTGGCCGTTTCGGACCTGTAGTACAGATTGGTACTGCCGAAGACAAGGACAAGCCACAGTTTGCCCAGATGCCAGCAGACAAGAGCATAGAGACCATTACCCTGGAAGAAGCGCTGGAACTCTTCGAGTTGCCTCGTGAGGTAGGTGAGTTTGAGGGCTCTACCGTTACCATCGGTGCAGGCCGCTTTGGTCCATACGTGCTCCACAACCGCAAGTATGTATCCATCCCTAAAGATGAAGACCCTATGAGCATCACCCTCGAAAGAGCCATCGAACTTATCAACGAGAAACGCTCCACAGAACAGAAACGTCACATCAAGACCTTCGAGGAGGATAGCAAGATGGAACTCCTAAACGGTCGTTACGGCCCTTATATCGCATACGATGGCAAGAATTATCGCATTCCAAAGAACAAACAAGAGAATGTGGAGACACTCACCTACGATGAGTGCATGACCATCGTCAAAGAGGCTCCGGAGCCAAAGGCAAGACCTCGAAGGAAGTAAAGTTGCTGAGTAAGGAAAAGACATCTTGAACCATCAAGTAACAAGCATATAAGAGAAAATGAAGTCAATCATCATCATAGGATACATGGGTGCCGGGAAAACCACTCTTGGCAAAGCCCTTGCAAAAGAGCTGGGCGTGATGTTCTACGACCTCGACTGGTACATCGAGAGCCGCATGCGCAAGACCGTAAAGCAAATCTTCGACGAGGTAGGCGAGGATGGATTCCGCCAGATAGAGCACAACATGCTCCACGAGGTAGCCGAGTTTGAAAACGTAGTGGTAAGTTGCGGAGGTGGCACTCCTTGTTTCTTCGACAACATGGACTACATGAACCAACTGGGAGAGACAATCTACTTGAAGGCTTCTCCCGAAACCCTATACGCTCACCTCAAGATGGGCAAGGGTGTACGACCTCTGTTGCTCAACAAGACACCCGAGGAAGTACAGGTATTCATTCGTGAGCAACTCAAGCTGCGCGAGCCTTTCTATATGAAGGCAAAGCACATCATAGACATCAACGTGATGGATGACTTCGACAAGATTAAGCATACGGTAGAGCAAGTCTGCGACTTACTCAAAGTATAAAATAGAGAAAGCAAAGGTAAGTAGCCATAAAGACTACTTACCTTCACTCATATATAATAGATATACATATTCAATAATATAGATAATAGCAAGACCAGAACAGAAAATGAAGAAATGGACTATTGAAGACTCGAAGGAGCTTTACAACATCAGTGGTTGGGGCACCTCTTACTTTGGCATCAACGACAAGGGTGATGTCTATGTAACTCCATGCAAGGACAACACGCAGATAGACCTGCGCGACATCATGGACGAGTTGGCACTACGAGACATCAACGCTCCCGTATTGCTCCGTTTCCCAGACATCCTCGACAACCGCATCGAGAAGACAGCCAGCTGTTTTCAGAAGGCCAAGGAAGAGTATGGATACAAGGGAGAAAACTTTGTCATCTACCCTATCAAGGTAAACCAGATGCAACCGGTCGTAGAGGAGATTATCTCTCACGGCAAGAAATTCAACCTCGGACTGGAAGCTGGTTCCAAGCCTGAGCTTCATGCCGTCATCGCCGTGCAGGCCCAGAGCGACTCGCTCATCATCTGCAACGGCTACAAAGACGAGAGCTACATCGAGCTAGCCTTGCTGGCACAGAAGATGGGTAAGCGCATCTTCATCGTGGTGGAAAAGCTGAACGAGCTTGACATCATCGCCAAGGTGGCAAAGAAACTCGACGTGAAGCCTAACATCGGCATCCGCATCAAGCTAGCATCATCAGGTTCCGGCAAATGGGCTGAGAGTGGCGGCGATGCCTCCAAGTTTGGACTCACCAGTGCCGAGTTGCTCACTGCCCTCAACAAGATTGAGGAGATGGGCTTCCACGACTGCTTGCGCCTCATCCACTTCCACATCGGAAGCCAAATTACCAAGATTCGTCGCATCCAGACTGCTCTTCGTGAAGCAGCACAATTCTACATCAACCTCCATAAGATGGGCTACAACGTAGATTTCGTGGATTGTGGCGGTGGACTGGGCGTAGATTACGACGGCACTCGCTCCTCTAGCAGCGAAAGCTCCGTCAACTACTCCATCCAGGAATACGTAAACGACTGTGTTTACACCTTCGTGGATGCAGCCAACAAGAATAACATCGAGCACCCTAACCTCATCACCGAGAGTGGTCGCTCGCTCTCAGCCCACCACTCCGTCCTCGTCATCGACGTGCTGGAAACCGCTTCCCTGCCAGAAATGCCAGAGGAGTTTGAGGCAAAGGAGACCGACCACCAGCTGGTAAAAGACCTTTACGAGATTTGGGACAACCTGAATCCTCGCAATATGTTGGAGGACTGGCACGATGCCGAGCAGATACGCGACGAGGCATTGCAGCTTTTCTCTCATGGCATCGTAGACTTGAAGACCCGTGCCGAGATTGAGGCGATGTATTGGAGCGTGTGCCACGAAATCAATAGCCTAGCCAAGCACATGAAGCATGTGCCTGAGGAGTTGAGAGGTCTCGACAAATTGCTTGCCGACAAGTATTTCTGCAACTTCTCTTTGTTCCAGAGCTTGCCAGACAGTTGGGCGATAGACCAGCTCTTCCCTATCATGCCTATACAGAGATTGGACGAGCGTCCTACCCGCAACGCCACCCTGCAAGACATCACTTGCGACAGCGATGGCAAGATAGCCAACTTCGTGACCGATGGCCACATTGGCAATGTTCTCCCACTTCATCCACTGAAGAAGAACGAGCCATATTATCTCGGCGTATTCCTCGTAGGAGCCTACCAAGAGATTCTCGGCGACATGCACAACCTCTTCGGTGACACCAATGCCGCCCACATCTCTGTAAAGGATGGCAAGTACAGCATCGACCAGATATTCGACGGCGAGACCGTGGAGGAAGTTTTGGACTACGTACAGTACAACCCAAAGAAACTCGTCAGACAGTTGGAGCAATGGGTAACCAAAAGCGTGAAGGAAGGCAAGATTTCGCTCGATGAGGGCAAGGAATTCCTTGGCACTTATCGCAATGGTCTCTTTGGATACACCTATTTGCAGTAAACATTAAACACTACACATTAAACATTATATAAATGGAAAAGGTAACAGTAGTAAAGGTGGGAGGTGCCATCGTTGAAGACAGCGACAAGCTGGCACAGCTCCTCAAGGATTTCGCAGCCATCCCTGGCAAGAAGGTATTGGTACACGGCGGTGGTCGCCGTGCCACCAAGGTAGCGGCAGCCCTCGGCATCGAGAGCAAGATGGTAAATGGTCGCCGCATCACCGATGCCGACATGCTAGAAGTGGTTACGATGGTATATGGAGGTTTGGTCAACAAGAACCTCGTGGCAAAGCTCCAGGCCAATGGCGTGAACGCCCTCGGCTTGACCGGAGCCGACATGGATGTTATCCATAGCCACAAGCGTCCATTGAAGGACGGCATCGACTTCGGATTCGTTGGCGACGTGGAGCATGCCGACGGCAAGATGCTCCAAACATTAATTAACGAGGGAATAACCCCAGTAATGGCCCCATTGACCCACGATGGCAAGGGAAACATCCTCAACACCAATGCCGACACTATCGCCAGCGAGACCGCCAAGGCTTTGGCTCCTTACTACGACGTAACATTGATATATAGTTTTGAAAAGAAAGGCGTGCTCAGCAATCCTGACGATGACGAGAGCGTGATTCCAGTGATTACCCATGCCGATTTTGAGAGACACAAAGCAGACGGAACCGTGGCAGGTGGCATGATACCGAAGTTAGAGAATGCCCTTGCAGCCATCGACGCAGGTGTGAAAGAAGTGATCATCACCCTTGCCACAGCCATCGACGGAAAGCATGGCACTGTCATTAAATAAGTGAAGAACGAAGAGTGAAGAGTGAAGAATTCATATGCTATAGGAACAAGCACAAAAGCTATAGGATTCTTCACTCTTCGTTCTTCACTCTTCACTTTAAACGTTAGAGATTGTTAAATAATAAGTTTTCTAGTATTTACTTGTAACTTTCCTACAAGTGAGTCGTCATTGATTATAGAGGGATGAAAGAAATCAGTTTCCAAAACGATGTTTTGCCACTGAAGAACAAACTCTTCAGACTGGCACTGCGCATTACTCTCAACCGAGAGGAAGCCGAGGACATTGTGCAGGACACCCTGATAAAAGTCTGGAATGCCCGCGACAGATGGCAAGAGCTAGACAGCATTGAAGCCTACAGCCTCACCATCGCCCGCAACCTCTCGCTCGACCGCATCAAGAAGATGGACAATCAGAATGACTCGCTGGAAGAGCAGACGGTGGAAAGACTAGACGAGACCACTTCCACCCCTTCCGAACGAATGATTCAGAAAGACAGGCTGGACATCGTGAGGAAAATGATCAATGAGTTGCCTGAGAAACAGCGCACCTGCTTGCAACTTCGAGACATCGAAGGAAAAACCTACAAGGAAATAGCAAGCATCCTCAATATCACTGAGGAACAAGTAAAGGTGAGCATCTTCAGGGCTCGACAAACTATCAAACAAAGATTTCAACAATTCGACAGATATGGATTATAAGTACATCAACCAACTTTTGGATCGCTACTGGAAGGGCGAGACCTCTCTCGAAGAAGAGGAGATTCTCCGCGCATTCTTCAGCCAGGACGAGTTGCCTGCCGAGCTGAAGCCTTATCAAGCACTCTTCTCTTACGAGATGGGCGAGGCTAAGCACGAGAAATTGGGGGATGACTTCGACCAAAAGATGATGGCGATGATTGAGGATGAATACACCAAGGAGCCTAACAAGGCGAAGGTGATTTCGCTTACAGAGCGATTGAAGCCTCTCTTCAAGGCTGCTGCTGTAGTGGCAATCTTCTTAACATTGGGCAATGCAGCCCAAGTGCCATTCCAAAATGATGGAGATGAAGTTGAAAATGTAGGTTACACCAAGGCTTCCAAGGGCTTGTCCGTGGCCATGGGTGATTCTGCTTCTGTTGATTCCATGCAGCACTCTAGCATCGAGCAAGTTTCTACAGGAAGCAATCCTACCATCTTGAAATGACAAATTTCTATGCTTTCTCTATAAAATCATGTTTAGTAAAACAATTACGAAACTGTGAAGTTTCAATTCTCTCAAATTTTTCATAACAT
>CAVCRI010000106.1:0-10621 GCA_963604545.1 Lachnospiraceae bacterium
GGGCTCGTTAGGGACTTGCACCCATTAGACAACACACATGCTAGTCAAACAAAAATTTGGGAGGTTAAAAACAATCAACCTCCCAAATAGCTTTTACTTCAAGCACTAAACCTTTGCTCTTTTACAATTTCTTTTCCGCTTAATTGATAAAGTTTTTGATTTGGTTCCTTGGAGTTAATGGTGTTTGGTCTATCAATTTCAAGTCCTTCACCATCTTCAATGTCCCTTGTTTGTATTTTTGGAAATGAGCGGAGGCGATATGCTTCTTGTACGCCTCTTGGCTGGCGTATGTCTCCAAAATCGTGATGATGCATGGATTGTCCTTTTCGCTCACAGCATACATGGTCAGCACGCCAGGCTCTGTCTGGAGCGAGATTTCGCCCACCTCCTTGGCATACTCCACATATTCCTTGAGATATTCGGGATAAACCTCGATTCTTGACAGCCGCACGATACCGTCGGCTTGCATCAGCTCCTTGGCACACATACCAGGTTGCTCGTTGAGATTTTCCTTTCCCATAACTTCTTTGTCTTGGCTTGCAATGCAGCTGCTGTCATCGCCAAAACCATCATGGTCAATAATAACATTTTCATTTTTCTTCGTCTTTTTAGAATTTATGGTGCAAAATTACATACTTCTTAATCATATAACGTATATAAATTCTCTGAATATGTACCAAATTCATAGTTTTTTGCTCTAGATACCTTATTTTACGTAATATTTTGCTATCTTTGCAGCAGACTATATGACTTTTTATGATGGATAAGCTATTGAAAGTAAGGAAGGTGAGTGACTATAGTGAGTATCTTGGCCATAAGGATACCCATCCACTCATCAGCGTCATAGATTATTCAGAGCTTCCACCCGTTCGCCATTGCCTGTGCAACTACAGTGTATACGGCCTTTTCCTGCGAGACGATGTGGCAGTAGACTTGACATACGGCTTTGGGAAATACGATTATAGCGAGGGAACGCTGATATGCGTGGCTCCTGGGCAAATCGGTGGAAAGGAAGAAAAGGGAGAGCTAATACCCTCAACATTTCAGCAGGATGTTCAAAAAATATACAGGTATGGCACCAAAGGAATACGTGAACAAGAATCCTATTTCTGCCGTTATGAGCAGAGATACTTAGGTATAACTCCCTCATATATGCACTTTTGCGATTTTTCGAAAATCGTTTGCAAGAAAACGAAAGGCAGTTTTTGGCTTTTCCATTACCTTTGCAACCGAAAACAATAACAAACTAAAATCGCAAATAACTATTATGACACTATTGATGATTGTTGAGCTACTCGTTGTGCTCATTGCTTTGTGGGTAGGAGCCCGCTACGGCTCGCTCGCCCTAGGTGCCATCTCTGGCATCGGACTCGCCATCTTGGTTTTCTGCTTCCAGCTCAAACCAGGCAATCCTCCTACTGACGTAATATACATTATTATAGCAGCCGTTACCTGCGCTGGTATGTTGCAGGCCTCGGGTGGCATGGACTGGATGATTCAGATAGCGGAGAAGATTCTGCGCAAGCACCCTGAACGCATCACCATCCTTGCCCCATTCTGTACATTCTTCCTCACCATCTTGGTGGGAACAGGACACGTGGTGTATACCCTCATGCCTATCATCTGTGACATCGCACTGAAGAAAGGCATCCGCCCTGAGCGTCCTTGCGGCATCGCCAGCATCGCCTCCCAGATAGGTATCACCTGTTCGCCTATCGCCGCTGCCGTGGTAGCATTCTCCACTATCAGCATCGACAATGGTTTCCATGTGAGCAACGTGCAGATTATCCTCGTCACCATCCCTGCTTGCATCATCGGCATCCTCTTTGCCGTGGCTGCCAGTTGGCATCGTGGACTTGACCTCGACAAGGACCCTAAGTTCCAGGCTATGCTCAAGGACCCTGCACAGTACAATTATATCTATGGCAGCACTGCCACCACACTCGACAAGAAGATTGCACCAGAGAGCAAGAAGGCGGTTTACATCTTCCTCGCTGCCCTCACCATCATCGTCATCATCTCCATCGCCAGCATGATGGGCGTCAACCTCTTGCCATCCTATAAGACCGTACAGGTGGCAGCAGGTGCGCCAGAATCCATCACCCTTGCTGGCGGCGTAACAGAGACTGCCAAGCAACTTGCCAAGGCTGGTGTGCTGATGAATGGTGTGACGGAAATCGTATACAAGCCACTTGCCATGAACATCGTGATTCAGATAACAATGGTGGCTGCGGCAGCACTGATGATTATCGTTTGCAAGGCGAAGCCAAAGGCAGCCATCGCTGGAGCGGTTTGGCAGAACGGAATGGTGGCAGTCATCGCCATCTATGGCATCGCTTGGATGAGCGACACCTTCTTCTCCAACTATATGACTGAGATTCAGGCATTGCTCGTCAACCTGGTGAAGGCTTATCCTTGGACCATCGCCATCGTCTTCTTTGCCGTCTCTGTACTCATCAACTCACAGGGAGGTGTGGTCGTAGCCATGTTGCCACTTGCCTACTCCCTCGGCATCGACGGATGGATATTGCTCGGCGTGATGCCTTCGGTATACGGATATTTCTTCATCCCTAACTATCCATCAGACATCGCCACGGTCAACTTCGACCGCTCTGGCACCACGGTGATAGGCAAGTACCTGCTCAACCACTCGTTTATGATGCCAGGTATGATTCATGTGGTAACATCCACGATAGCAGGTCTGGGCATCAGCTATGCCTACCACTTCTGGTTTGGATTGTATTAAAGAAAGTAACTTTGCCCAATTATATACAGAAAGCCAAAACAAATATTGGCAATCCATGAAATAATGCGAAAACAACTTGGGGCAGCCTGGCGATAATGCCAGGCTGCCCCAAACTTTTTTATCTATTACATTACCTTAACTTTGTTTTATCTGCAGGTTACTGGTATTCGCTTGGCGTAACCCCAAACTGCCTCTTGAATGCCACGGTAAAATGGGCTGCGGTGCTAAAGCCTGTCATCACAGCTATCTCCGATACGCTATACAGCCCCTCATGCAACAGCTTAGCTGCCTTGTTGAGCTTGTATCGACGGAAGAAGGTGCCTGGTGTGTCACCGGTGAGCTCCTTCAACTTGTAATTGAACTTAGACTGGCTGATGAGCAGGTCGTGACAGATGGTGGCTACGTTCAAGTCCATTTCAGCCAATCGTTTCTCCATCAAGCCATAAAGTTCGTCCATAAACTTGCGGTCTTGCTCTGAGAGTGTATCGGCTTCTTGCTCTGACAAGGTCTCTGTCTCCGTACTCTCCCCCAATCGTTTGCGAAGAGCCTGCACGTTCTGGAGTTGTGACTCGACGAGGGCTTTCAGGTAGCTTGGGTCGAAAGGTTTGGTGATATACGCCACGGCACCCAGTCGCAAGCCTTGCAACTGCTCATCCATATTCGATTTCGCTGTAATCAACACCACAGGGATATGGCTATACATCAGGTTGCCCTTCAAGGTCTTGCAGAACTCATAGCCCGACATATCTCCCATAATGATGTCACTCAGGATGATGTCTGGTCGAATCTTGTCGAGGTCGGCAAGGGCTTCCTCGGCAGAATAGCGATTCTCTACCTGATGGTCGTTGCAGAAGATGGAACGGATGTATTGGGCTACGTCTATATCGTCGTCGACGATGAGAATCTTTGGGGATGGATGAACTGGGGATGAATCGCACACGGATTCCACGGATCTCACGGATTCTTCTGATGAGATATTCTTCACTCTTCCCTCTTCCCTCTTCCCTTCCACAGGGATCTGCATCACGCTCTTCTCTTGCGCTGTTTTTTCCACCTTATTATATATAGCCTCATCGGCAGGGAGAGAGAAGCGGAACTCCACGCCATCAGGAACATTCCTGACCTCTATCTCTCCATGATGCAACTCTACCAATCTCTTGACATAGTAGAGGCCGATGCCCGTACCCCATCCATAGCGATGGGTGGTCTGCTTGTCGGCTAGCTGATAATATCGCTTGAAGACATCCTGCATCTTTTCCTCATCAAGATGCGCACCACTATTGAAGACACTTATCTCCAAGTTCTCTTCTTTCCTTGCCGTGATACGGATGATGCCACCTGGCGATGTATGTTTTAGGGCATTGGTGAAGAGGTTGGCCAATATCTTTTCCAATTTGTCTCGGTCTATCCATACGTGATAATCAGCATTTTCATCCAGCACCAGCTCTAGCTTGATACCCTTCACCTTGGTAGATTCCTCAAAGGTTGCTGCCTGCTTGCGCAATTCCTCGGCAGCATCCACTTGAGAAACCTTCAGTCGCAAGACATCGGTCTCCAACTGGTTGAAGTCGAGCATCTGGTCTATCAGCCTCAACATTCTGTTTACACTCATGCACACCCTGTTGAGCGTCTGATGCACAGATGCTGGCAAGGAACTATCTGACTGCAATGCCATCAATGGTCCAGCAATGATGGTGATAGGATTGCGGAACTCATGGGAGACATTGGCAAAGAAGTTCATGTTCATCTCGTTGGCACGCTTCTCTCGCTCCTTCTCCTGCTGTTCCTGCAACATGAGCATACGGTTGGTGCGTGCCTTCAGATAGAGCGAGTTGACATAATAGATGAGCCAACCGATGATGCAGACATAGAGAAACCACGCCGCAGCAGACCACCAAGGGGCTCTCTGAATGACAAATTCCACCTTGCGCTCTTGCAAGGGTGGTTGGTCTGGCGAGGTTATCAAACGCAAGCGGAAGGTATATTTGCCTGGGGCAAGGTCAGCAAACTGCGCCTCTTGGTCGTAGGTCGGGGTACGCCATTCATCATCCTGTCCCTCCAGCATATACTGATACATCAAAGCCGAGCGACGGCTATAGTTGGGATAGAAGAAACCGAACTTCACATGGTTCTCATCGTAAGCGAAGGTATAGCGAGAGCCGTCCGCCACCGATTCGTCGATAGCGTATGTCTTACCCTTGTCGTTCTGCACCTCCATGCTATAGATGCCCAACGTTCTGCCTGCATGTTTGCCCATCAATGTAGAGAGGAAGTTGGAGTTCATGGCAGGTGGTGGAAGGAACTTGCAGCCATCGGAACTACCAAACACAACATCCCCATTGGGCGAGATACAGATGGCATTGTCGAAGAACTGCCAGTTGTTCTGATTCTGTCTACTAGACACCAGACTGTTCTTCACCATCAATCTCGTGTTAGGTTGCAAGCAGAAGGCATCTCGCATGGTGGTAACCCAGAGCTGCCCCTGTGTATCTTCCGCAAGAGCCTGGATATGCACATCATTCGGCACGTTGACACGAGTGATGCGATGCTTCTCCATATCAAGATGATACAAGCCATATCGCTTGGTGCCCAACCAAATATTGCCATACGAATCCTCATGCACAAAGGCTGGGTCGATGTTATTATAGTCTGGGATGCCAGTAAGATGCTCCAATGGCATGACCTTTCCCGTCTTTGGCGAATAAATGGCAAGCTGCATATCCTTCATAAAGAGGAGGACATCCCCATTATGGAGCGTAGCAAGCTGTGTTTCCTCATCATACCAACGAGAATCCACGACGATAGAATCAGGATGGGCGGTGCCAAAGGGAAAGCGCAACAGGTATTGGCTCTGGCTGCTGACATACAAGTCTTTCCCCACCTTGGTGGCAAAGCCCAACTGCACACCCTTGCCAAAATGAGCCTTTCCAATCATCTCAGGCTTCTCATGGTCGATACAGCAACTCAGCACATGGTGGTTACCCACTAGCCAAGCCCGCTCATCATCGAAGGGTACGATATTGTTCAAAGCTAGCTTAGGAGCAGGCATGATGCCATCCCCAAGGTCAAAAATCTTGCGGTAATAAGTTTCTCCGAGGTTATGGCCTTGGGTATCATAGATAAAAAGTCGCAGGGTGGAACCTGCCAAGATATGATGCCCCACTCGTCCCATACATACGATGTCCTTGCCTTTCGTAGCTTCAGCCAAAGCATTATGGTTGGCATACATATAAGCGATACGGTTTTGGGAGATGACCTGATAGCCAGCGTTGCGATAGCCCACCCACAGGTTATCGCCCAGATCACGGAAGGTAGCCGTAACCAGTTCCCTAGGCTTTTTCAAGACGAGGTCATCATCAGGGAGCGGAGCTTGAAGGGGATTGGGGTGGATGTGTCGCTGGGAGAGCGATACCTGCCCATTGTCTTGGATGAGATAAGTCTGTTTGCCATTGCTCACCAACACAGCCTTTTTTGCAATATCCTTGGCATTCTGCCCCACGATGTCAGAAGGTTTGGCATCCTCTATCGCCACGATATTCTCGTCATCTGCATTGGCTGGCAAGGCAACACGATGGAAGCGGTAAGCCCCCACATACCGAGCCAGTCCATTCTGTGTACCTACCCACATTCTGCCCGCCTTATCGAGGTGCAACACATTGATATAGTCATCGGGAAGAGCGGTGGTATCCTTGGTATCATGAAAGAATTGGATGAAGTCCTTGCCATCATAAATATTGATGCCAGCGGATGTACCTATCCACATCATCTCACGCTTGTCACGAGCAAAGGCGGTGACATTGAGCGAGGAAATCATATAGTCCCTACCTGTCTGCGCTCCCTTGGTGAGCAGCACCTCCTGGGTAGCCATGCGGTTAGGGTCGAGGAAATAACTCCCCGACAAGATGCACAATATCACGACCTGTATAATCTGAATGGTTTTCTTCATGACAATGACTGCTTTGGTTCCATTTATTGCCGACAAATTTACGCAATATTATTGAATAAACAAAAATTAAATCGAATTATTTTGTATTATCCTTACTTTGCTGTAACTTTGCAGCTGAATGTATCGGGAATGCAGATTCCAGCATTCCTATCAGACAGAATAATATCAACAGCAGTTATGTTACAACTAGATAATTTCTATAAGGCTCGCTTCGTGCTGAGCAAGGTAATCAGAAAGACTGAGCTGGTTCACACCCCAAGAATCAACCCAGAGAGTGATGTATATCTGAAGCCTGAGTGTCTTCAGAAAACGGGTTCTTTTAAGATTCGTGGTGCCTACTATAAGATTTCTCAACTTACCGACGAGGAGAAGACAAAAGGTGTGATAGCTTGTTCGGCTGGCAACCATGCACAGGGTGTGGCGCTTGGTGCTACCGCCATGGGTGTGAAGAGCCTCATCTGCTTGCCTGAGGGTGCGCCTATCAGTAAGGTAGAGGCTACCAAGCGACTGGGAGCCGAGGTTTGTCTCGTTCCGGGCGTTTACGATGATGCCTACCAGAAGGCATTGGAGCTGAGAGACGAGCATGGATATACCTTCGTTCATCCTTTCGATGACGAGAATGTCATCGCTGGCCAAGGAACCATCGGACTGGAGATTCTCGACCAACTACCAGATGTAGAGGCAGTCGTTGTGCCTGTAGGTGGTGGCGGTTTGATTTCCGGTGTCGCCTTCGCCATCAAGTCGCTCAACCCGAATGTCAAGGTATACGGCGTGCAAGCTGAGGGTGCAGCGAGCATGGTACAGAGCCTGCACGACCACAAGCAGGAGAAATTGCCATCCGTATCGACCGTTGCCGATGGCATCGCCGTGAAGGAACCAGGAAGCATCACCTTTGAGACTTGCTCCAACTATGTGGATGAGATCGTGACCGTCAGCGAGGACGAGATTTGCGCTGCCATCTTGAAGCTCATCGAGAGCGAGAAGATGGTTGCCGAGGGTGCTGGTGCCGCCAGCGTTGCTGCCGTGATGTACAACAAGGTACCTGTGAAGGGCAAGAAGACCATCTGCGTGGTGAGCGGTGGCAACATCGATGTAACCATCCTGAACCGTGTCATCACCCGTGGTCTTGCCAAGAGTGGCCGTCTCTGCACCATCGAGATGGAGCTGGACGATAAGCCTGGAGAGCTCGTGGAGGTTTGCTCTGTCATCGCTGGATTGGGAGGTAACATCACGGGTGTTCACCACGACCGTTCCGCCAATCGCAAGAAAGTGAATGCCTGCGTGCTCCGTCTCACCATGGAAACTCGCGATGAGGAACATGTGAAGGAAATCAAGGAAGCCCTCGAAGCAAAAGGTTTCCACCTTTATATAGTGTAAAGTGAAGAATGAAGAGTGAAGAATCCAATTGTAAATTATTAATTATAAAATATACATGATTATGAACGCAATTCACACAGACAATGCGCCTGCTGCTATCGGACCATACAGCCAGGCTATCGAAGTAAATGGTTTTGTTTTTGCATCTGGTCAGATTCCTATCGACCCAGCTACAGGCAATTTCGTAGAGGGTGGCATCAAGGAGCAGACCCGTCAGGCTCTCACCAACGCCCAGAACATCTTGAAGGCAGCCGGCACCGACCTCTCTCACGTGGTTAAGACTACAGTATATCTTGACAGCATGGATGATTTCGCAGCCATGAACGAGGTTTATGCCGAGTTCTTCAGCAAGCCATATCCAGCTCGCTCTGCCGTAGCTATCGAGAAGTTGCCTAAGGGTGCTCTGGTAGAGGTTGAGGTATTGGCTGCCAAGTAATCCAAGTACAGGATATTTTGAAGAAAAATCATATTTAATGGGAGCAACTATCACATTAAATAATCTAAGTATAGGCTACCGCTCGAAGCACCAGCTTCGAACGGTAGCCTCAGCTATTAATGCCCAACTCCAAAGCGACAAGCTGACTTGCCTCATTGGAGCCAATGGCATCGGAAAATCCACATTATTAAGAACATTGTCGGGATTTCAACCTCCACTCTCTGGAGAAATCCGTCTTATCAAAAAACTCATTTCCGACTTTTCTCCTAAAGACCTCGCCAAGGAAATAAGCGTGGTTCTCACCTCCAAGCCCGATGCTACCCAATTATCTGTTGAAGAAATTGTAGACATCGGACGCTCACCCTACACTGGCTTCTGGGGCACCTTATCATCTTATGACAAGCAGATAGTGGCGGAAGCCCTCCAGCAAGTAGGCATCCAGCATCTTGCCCATCGCAACATCCAGGAGTTGAGTGATGGCGAACGCCAAAAGGTAATGCTTACAAAGGCTTTGGCACAGCAGACCAACATTATCATCCTCGATGAGCCTACCGCTTTCCTCGACTTTCCGAGCAAGGTGGAGACTCTCCAACTGTTGCGTCGCCTAGCCCACGAGCAGCACAAGACCATTTTGCTGTCTACCCATGATGTGGAGCTAGCACTTCAGTTGGCAGATTGCATTTGGTTGATGGAGCAATCTGCACAGCATTCAAAGGACAATTTAAGGGAAAGCAAATTATCGGTAGGAACGCCAAGAGAATTGGCAGATAACGGTAGCCTCTCCCGATTCTTCGAAAGAGACGGAATACAATTCGAAAAGGCAGAGCTACGATTCAAGATTGAATCATAGCCCTCCCCATCTATTAAACAAAAAAGTCATTGCGAATAAAAAGTCATTGCGACTTATTATTTCTCTTATAACTTGTCTTTTTTCTTATCATTTATTTCTTGTCTTTCTTCTTGCCAAACAAGCCCTTCACTTTACCAAAGGCACCCTTGGCAGCATCACCAACGTTCTTGGCAGCGCCTTTAACACCACCCTCTTTTAGGTCTTGTGCAGTAGCTTTGCTAGGTACGCCACCCTGTAAACTTGGTTTTGGAGAGTAGCCACACAAACCACCATAATAGTTGTTAAGATGCTCATCATCTGTCAATTTCAACTGATAAGTCTTCTTGCCCTCTCTTTTGCTGGTAAGCGTCATCGCCGTAGGAGTCTCGCCGTTCAGTGTCATCACGCAAGAATAGGTGACATCGGTTTCCTCCTTAGGTGTAAGGGTAAAGGTCTCCTTGTTACCTGTCTTCTTATAGTTGACGACATTCCAGATAGGAGTCTTGTCACCAGCCTCCATCATGAAGAGCTTCTTTGCACGGCAGATGGCGCCATGGCCCTCATTGTGGGTAAACACCTGCACTTGTGCAGAAACTGACATCACTACAGCCAACAAGATGACTGTCAAAAAACATTTGGTTCTCATACGCTTATTATTTTAAGTTGATTAATCTGTCTGCAAATATACTACTTTTTTTAGAAAAGTCGGCACATAAATTATAAAAATGTATGATTTTGGCTCTATGTATGTCAAAAATACCACTTGCAGCCAAAATGCTTGGTAGGATTTTGGCTGCAAATGGGGGTAAAATAGGTTCTTCCGTTTTTGTCATTTTTTTGCTGTGGGAAAGTGCCTGTGCACTATTCCCTCAGCCAAAGATTCATTTGCATAATTTTAAGGATTGGGTGATTATACAACCCATTTCCAGACAGGCACAATCTCAATTTTTAGCCCCTCTTGCTCAATCTCCCCCTCATCTTCATAAGTGATTATCATTGCCTTCGTCAGAGGATATTTGGAATGGAGAGCCACCAATGCCTTCACCTCTCTCTCAAAGGTGTCCGCATCGCTCATCTGGTAACTAGCTTGAACACCCAGTCCCTCTTCTGGTACATAAAAGTCCACCTCTATGTTTCGGTTGTAATAGTACAACTTATCGCCATACCTTTTATATAAGGTGATAGCGCAGAGATTCTCCAACAACGATGCGTTGGGATTATTGATGAATAGATGCAAAAGGCCATTGTCTACAAAATAATGCTTTTTCACTGTTTCTTTCTCAACGA
>CAVCRI010000107.1:0-10467 GCA_963604545.1 Lachnospiraceae bacterium
GCTCAACTACATCATTCACGCAGACCCTGAACAAGGCGACCGAGGGAACAAGCGGTGATGCCATCACTACGGATGCCCAGACGTTCATGATGATTCCGCAGACACTGCCGACAGACGCACAGATAGAGGTGAAGTTCACCGACAGTAGCAATGCGGAGCACACTCTAACAGCGAATGTAAGTGGACAAGCGTGGCCCAAAGGCAGTACCGTCACCTACAAGCTCTCCACAAGCTCTATCAACTGGACGTATACGCTGAAAGTCGCCTTCTCTGGGTCGGGCCTCACCTATAAAAATCTCACGGGGTACTACTGTTTTGTCCAGAGCTACAGGAAAAGCAGTAGTAAAACGGAGGCCGTCCCTTGGACGGCACAGTTCTCCACGGACAACGGGGGCACATGGAGCGACACAAAGCCTGACTGGCTGACGGGATTCACCACCTCCGGCAAAGGTGTCGCCAGTACTTCTTCTACAGAGAAAATCAGTGTAACGGTCACCGCCCCAACGGGCGTGGCAAGCGGCACGAGCCATACGAAAGCGTTGCAGAACGCCACGGCAAAGGGTTCGTCAACTTCTCCTTATAATCTCTCCAACTCATCTGGTAATACGCAAGTACAGAACACCGCCAACTGCTACGTGGTCAGTGCACCGGGCTACTACTCCTTCCCTCTTGTATATGGCAATGCGATTAAGAGTTCCAAGACCAACAGCAGAGCATACACTTCCACGAAGTCGGGAACAACTATACTTCAGAAGTTTGTCAACCATCTCGGTAGTGCAATCACAGATCCTTACATCTCAAAGAATACAAACTGTAGTCCCAAGTCAGCCGAACTGGTATGGCAGGACGCAAAGGACTTGGTGACGGACATCCAATACAACAATACAGGCAGCAATGGCGGCAACATCTCGTTCCATGTGGACAAGTCAACCATCCGCCAGGGCAACGCCGTCATTGCCGTCAAGGATGCAAGTGGCAACGTGCTCTGGAGTTGGCACATCTGGGTGACGGACGAAAACCTCACCAAGACTATTGCTGTTACCAACTACTCCTCCTACAATGAGACCAACTACTTCATGCCGGTCAACCTCGGCTGGTGCGACTATGGAGCCGTGACCTATGCGGAGCGCAGCTGTTTAGTGAAGTTTACCGCAGGAGACCTAAGTAAGGAACTTACCCTCACTCAAAGCGGTGGAACAGACGCTACTTGGGCGAACAACCCCTTTTACCAGTGGGGACGTAAGGATCCGTTCCTGCCGGCACTGATTTATGAGTCAATGGACAAGTACCCGTACGCGTATGCAAACAACAAGACTTGGTATGATAAGGACGGTAACTCTTCCACAGGTCTGCCTGCAACAAGCAATCTCGGTACTGGAACGGATGCCATCAAGAACTATATCCTCAAGCCAGGGACATATACTACCAATGAGTATGGCGACAATACCTACTACAATCTGTGGAGTGCCGACAACACAAGTTATCTCATATACAACTGCGACAAGACAGTTGTGAAGACCGTCTATGACCCGTGTCCTGTAGGCTTCACCGTGCCGCCAGGCAGGGCTTTCACAGGATTCACAAAAGACGGATGGGATGCTACCAGTTCCAGCAAAATCAACGGCACCTGGAGTTCTACCGCTGAACACTACGGTATGGATTTTGGTACCAGCGGTTCTTCTACATGGACCAGCACTATCTTTTTCGGTTCTTTGGGATTCCGTTGGGATTATGGTGCTTGGACCTCTGGTGGTTATTACTGGGCTGCCGTCCCGATAGTATCAGCAGAAAAACTTTCCACGCAGCAGGGCGGGTGCATGGGCTTTAGTCGTTATCATCTGACAACGTATGGCCCAGGTGTCCAGAGAGGATACGGATGCTCCATCCGCCCCACCAAAGAACAATAATACAAAGAACAATAATACACAGGATGCCGTGTCGGATTCTATTCGTAACTTAGCGGCGTGAAACAAGAAGTCGCTCTTCGCCTCCACCCTTCAGGCCTACACATTAAAAGGGCATCAATAGGACTTAGGTCTTGTTGATGCCTTTTTTGATTTTTATTGTCATTTTGAAAGAAAAAAAAGAGCGTTTTCTTTCTTTTCTTAGATATTTTTATTAATTTTGCAAGCAAATTATCAATATTAATACTAAATCGCTTATGGAAAAGATTAAGATGACGACTCCATTGGTAGAGATGGACGGTGACGAGATGACAAGAATCCTCTGGAAGATGATCAAGGATGAATTGATTTTGCCTTTCGTGGACTTGAAGTCGGAATACTATGACCTTGGCTTGCCTTATCGTGACAAGACCAACGACCAGGTGACCATCGACTCTGCCGAGGCTGCCAAGAAATATGGCGTGGCTGTGAAGTGCGCCACCATCACCCCTAATGCCCAGCGCATGGACGAGTATCACTTGCACAAGATGTGGAAGAGTCCTAATGGCACCATCCGTAGCATCATGGACGGTACCGTGTTCCGTGCTCCTATCACTATCCCTAGCATCCACCCATGCGTGAAGAACTGGGAAAAGCCTATCACCATCGCTCGTCATGCTTACGGCGATGTCTATAAGAGTGTGGAACTTCGTGCCGATGAGCCAGGGATGGCTAAGCTCGTGTTCGAGGGCAAGAGCGGCAAGAAGCAGGAGGTGGAAATCCATAACTTCGAGGGTGCCGGCGTTATCCAGGGCATGCACAATACCGTCAAGAGCATCCGTAGCTTTGCCCATAGCTGCTTCAAGTTTGCCATCGACACCAAGCAAGACCTCTGGTTTGCCACCAAGGATACCATCTCCAAGACCTATGATGCGCAGTTCCGCAAGATTTTCGAGGAGGTGTATGAGAGCGACTATAAGGAGAAGTTCGCCGAACTTGGCATCGAGTACTTCTATACATTGATAGATGATGCCGTGGCTCGTGTCATCCGCAGCAAGGGCGGATTCATCTGGGCTTGTAAGAACTATGATGGCGATGTGATGAGCGATATGCTCAGTACCGCCTTCGGTTCGTTGGCGATGATGACTTCCGTGTTGGTTTCTCCTGATGGCAAGTACGAGTATGAGGCTGCCCATGGCACCGTGACTCGTCACTACTATCGCTACCTGAAGGGTGAGGATACATCCACCAACCCTATGGCTACCATCTTCGCATGGAGCGGTGCGCTGAGAAAGCGTGGTGAACTGGACGGCATCAAGGAACTTCAGAACTTCGGCGACCAGCTGGAGGCTGCTTGTTTCGATACCCTCAACGATGGCATCGCCACCAAGGACCTCGTCAACCTGATGGAGGGAGTGGAGCCAAAGGCTGTTAACTCAGCTGGCTTTATCGCCGCCATCCGTGAGCGTCTCGAAAAGAGACTCGGATAAGGAAAATCCCATTTTCTGGCGCAATATACATTTGCTTGCGCAATAAAAAAGGCTTGCAGAACAACCGGGAGTTTTACTCTTCGAATGTTTTGCAAGCCTTTCCTTATGCTTCATTTTTTCTGTTCTGATTACTTCTTTTGCTTAGCCAATGCTTCAGAGTAGAGTTTGAAGAAATCAACATTGAGCAACTGGCTGATGTGGAATAACATGCTAGTGTCAATAGAAGATCTGCCATAAACCTTGTAGATGTTTGTACGATGGCAACCCAGTTGCTCTGCGAGCCAAACTGAAGTCTTGCCTTGTTTCTTGAGCTCTTGCTTAATACGCTCACCAATGAACAATGTAGTATTTACCTTGTCTTTCATAACTGAATGAAATTTAATAATTTTGTTTGCTTGTTTTTAAACGGTTGCAAAAGTAGCATTATTGTTTCTAACTTGCAAACATAGATGTAGCCAATAAAGTGACAATGAGTTAAAAAAAGTAATTTATTCCGTTTATTTATCATTTTTTAGCAAAATAATTGCTCGTGTCATAGAATTGTAATCGGTTGTAACGATTGTTACAAGATAAAAGTAGTAATTTTGCGGCAGAAATCATAAATAGATTAAACAGGTTAAAGTTATGGACGAAAAGCAGAAAAGAATATTGGTCGTTGACGATGAGCAAGACCTTTGTGAGATATTGAAGTTCAATCTGGAGACGGAGGGTTACCATGCCGATACGGCTAATTCGGCAGAAGAGGCACTCGATATGGATGTGCCATCCTACGACCTCTTGCTTCTGGATGTGATGATGGGCGGCATGAGTGGATTCCAGATGGCCAAGCACCTGAAGGAGCAACCTGCCACGGCTCGCATCCCTATCATCTTCCTTACTGCTCGTGATACGGAGAATGATACGGTGACAGGGTTCAACCTGGGGGCTGATGATTATATCTCCAAGCCTTTTTCCATCCGTGAGGTGCTGGTGAGGATACGTGCCGTGTTGCGCCGTACTGCCGAGATGTCGGGAGAGGCAGCCGAGCCTTCGGTCATCAGCTATCAGGGATTGGTGCTCAACCTTGACAAGAAGACGGTGAGCATCGATGGTGAGAACGTGCCTTTCACCAAGACCGAGTTTGAACTACTCCATCTGTTGCTGGAGGAGAAGGGTAGGGTGTTCTCTCGCCAGGAACTCATCGACCGTGTATGGCCTAAGGATGTGATGGTGCTCGACCGTACGGTGGATGTCAACATCACCCGTATGCGCAAGAAGATTGGAAAGTTTGCCAAGTGCATCGTCACCCGCCTGGGATTTGGTTATTACTTTGACGCTTAAGTTAGTTAGAAGTTAGGAGTTTATGTTTAGAATTAATAGTGTTGGTAGAAAATTGTATTTCAGTGTGCTGACGGTGTTCCTTGTGTTCGCCGTCAGTTTCATCGTTTTCCAACAAACTCGCGAAAAGCAATACAAGGTCAGTACGCTCACCATGAAGTTGGAGGGGTATAATGCCTTGTTGGAGGAGGATTTGGCATTGTCGAACGACAAGGGCATTTTGCTGGGTGATACTGCCAAGGGAAACATCAAGGTCTTGGTGTCGGAGGAGAAGCTGAATGCCTTTGTCAGGGGGCATGAGAGTAAGGACTTGCGTATCACCTTGATTCGTCCTGATGGAAAGGTGGTCTATGATAATATGCGCAAGGACTATAATCACTTCGCCAACCACTTGAATCGCAAGGAGATACAGGATGCCTTGCGAAATGGGCAAGGTACGAGTGTGGAGCGACAGTCGAAGACGCTTCGGCAAGACTATTTTTATGTGGCATCCTATTATCCACAGGATTCGCTCATCATCCGTAGCGCACTGCCTTATAACAATGACCTCTCCAAGTCGTTGCAGGCTGACCAGCACTACATCTGGTTTGCCATAGCCGCCATCATCATCCTGACCGTCGTGCTCTATCGCTTTACCAACAGATTGGGCAAGAATATCTCCAAGTTGAGTATCTTTGCCTATAAGGCAGACCATAATGAGAGCTTGGAGGTGGAAGACTTGGCGAAGTTCCCTGACGACGAACTGGGTGAGATAGCTGAGCGTATCATTAAGATGTATAAGCGCATCCAGACCACACGTAAGGAGCAGGACATCTTGAAGCGTCAGCTCACCCAGAACATAGCCCATGAGTTGAAAACCCCGGTGGCAAGTATCCAGGGTTACTTGGAGACCATCCTGGATAATCCGCATATCAATGAGGAGACCAAGGCGCAGTTCTTGCAGCGTTGTTATGCCCAGAGCGAACGCCTCACCTCCTTGCTTCGTGATATTTCTACCCTGAACCGACTGGACGATGGAAGCGACATGATAGATTTTGAGGCGGTAGACATCACGCAGATGGTGGCTGACATCACCAGGGAGACTGCCCTGGAGCGTGAGGCTCATAAGATGACTTTCGACAACCGGTTGCCGGAACGAATCGTGGTAAAGGGCAATCGAAGCCTGCTCTATAGCATCTTCCGTAACCTGACCGACAATGCCATCGCTTATGCCGGTGAGGGAACGACCATGACCCTGGAGGCAAAGGAACAGGGAAACAAGTGGCATTTTATCTTCCGTGACAATGGACAGGGCGTGCCAACGGAGCATCTTGCTCGTCTCTTCGAGCGATTTTATCGAGTGGACAAGGGACGCAGTCGAAAGATGGGTGGTACGGGACTTGGACTCGCCATCGTTAAGAACTCTGTGTTGCTGCATGGTGGCACCATCCGGGTGAGCAATCTGCCGGAAGGTGGACTGAAGTTCGAGTTTGCCATCAAGAAATAAAATCTGGTATGTGAAGCACTTATATTAAGAAATAAATCTTAAAAGTCGCAAGGAGTTTCGTCTTTGCGACTTTTTTAATGTACCTTTGCATCTGCTATTAACAGATAATATAAAGATGAATCAATTTACGAAACTGATCGCAGCCCAGCTCAACCTCAGGGAGCAGGCTGTAGAGAATACATTGGCGCTGCTCGAAGAGGGCTGCACCATTCCGTTTATCTCTCGTTATCGCAAGGAGAAGACGGGAAATATGGACGAGGTGAACATCGAGGCTATCGCCCAGGCTAACGAGAAACTGAAGGAGATGGCGAAGCGCAAGGAGACCATCCTCAAGACTATCGACGAACAAGGTAAGCTGACCGATGAACTAAAGAAGCGCATCGAGGATTGTTGGGACAGCACCGAGCTAGAAGACATCTATCTGCCATACAAGCCGAAACGTCGCACCCGTGCGCAGGTGGCTCGTGAGGCAGGCTTGGAACCATTGGCACAGCTCATCCTGCTACAGCGAGAGAACAATCCGCTGCAAGCTGCCAAGAAGTTTGTGGGTGAGAAGGTGAAGGATGTGGAGGCTGCCATCCAGGGTGCCAAGGACATCATCGCCGAGACTGTGAGCGAGAATGAGTTCACCCGCAACTCCGTGCGCCAGAGATACAAGCACGGTGCCATCATCACCTCTAAGGTTATCGCCAAGAAGAAGGATGAAGAGGAGGCGCAGCGATTCTCCGATTACTTTGACTTCTCCGAACCATTGAAGAAATGCTCGTCCCATCGCCTGTTGGCTATGCGTCGTGGCGAGGCTGCTGGATTCCTGCGTGTCAGCATTTCCTGCGATGAAGAGGAGGCAACGGACAGACTGAAGCAGCGCTATGTGCGTGGCAACGGCGAGACTTCCAAATTGGTGGCTGAGGCTGTGGAAGATTCCTTCAAGCGACTGGTGAACCCTAGCATCGAGACCGAGTTTGCTGCGCTCAGCAAGCAAAAGGCTGATGAGGAGGCTATCGTGGTGTTTGCCGAGAATCTGCGCCAGCTCTTGCTTGCCGCTCCTCTGGGTCAGAAACGAGTGATGGCGGTAGACCCTGGTTTCGCCAACGGTTGCAAGACCTGTTGCCTCGATGCACAAGGCAATCTTATCCATCATGAAATTGTATACCCTCATCCTCCACGCAACAAGAAGGCTGAGGCTACTGCGGCTATCCAGCGTATGGTGAAGATGTATCATGTGGAGGCAATGGCTGTGGGCAATGGTACTGCGAGCCGTGAGACCAGCGACTGGTTGCACGAGATTAGTTTTCCACACCCTGTGGATATCTATGTGGTGAGCGAGGATGGTGCTTCCATCTACTCGGCTTCCAAGATTGCCAGAGATGAGTTCCCTGACGAGGATGTCACCGTGCGTGGTGCCGTGAGTATCGGTCGCCGACTGATGGACCCGCTTGCCGAGTTGGTAAAGATAGACCCTAAGAGCATCGGTGTAGGTCAGTATCAGCATGATGTAGACCAGACCCAGCTCAAGAAGAGCCTTGATACTGTGGTAATGAGTTGTGTGAACTCAGTGGGTGTGAACTTGAATACCGCTTCGCAGCATCTCTTGACTTATGTGAGTGGCTTGGGACCTACTTTGGCTAAGAACATCGTGGAATATCGCAAGGAGAACGGAGCCTTCGCTTCTCGTGCCCAGTTGAAGAAAGTGCCTCGCCTCGGACCTTCGGCTTTCGAGCAGTGTGCCGGCTTCCTTCGCATCCCTAATGCCAAGAACCCTTTGGATGGCACAGCCGTTCACCCAGAGCGTTACGCCCTTGTGGAGCAGATGGCGAAAGACCAAGGAGTGACCGTGAAGCAACTGGTGGAGGACAAGGCGTTGCAAAAGAAGATAGACATCAATAAGTATGTCACTGCCGAGGTGGGTATGCCTACCTTGACCGACATCATGGCTGAGCTTGACAAGCCGGGCTTGGATCCTCGTGGTGAGGTAGAAAAGTTTGAGTTTGATGCGAGTATCAAGGAGATTGGTGACTTGCAGGTGGGCATGGTCGTGCCAGGTATCGTGACCAACATCACCAACTTTGGCGCCTTCGTCGATATAGGTGTCCACAATGATGGTCTTGTACACGTATCTCAGATGTCAAACCGATATGTCAAGGACCCTAACGAGGTGGTGAAACTGCATGAGCACGTGATGGTGAAGGTGACTGAGGTTGACCTGAAGCGCAAGCGCATCGCCCTGTCGATGAAAGGAATCTAGAGATAAGGCAATCGCTGAATTTTCGTAACTGCTACTTTTATGGTTAAAAGTTTGGCGGTTACGATTTTTTGTTGTAGATTTGCACAATCAAATAAGAACATAAACCAAATAATGATATGGAGCAGGATTATAAGAGAATACCCTACGGAAGATGCGACTTCGTGCAAATCATCGAGCAAAATAACTATTATGTTGACAAGACGATGTACTTGCCTGTATTGGAAGATGAAGCAGTAAACCTCATCTTTATCCGTCCTCGTCGCTTTGGCAAGAGCATGCTCTTGAGTATGCTCCATGCCTATTATGATTGTCGTACCAAGGACAAGTTCCAAGATTGGTTTGGCAACTTGTGGGTAGGAAAGCATCCAACGCCTTTGCAGGGTAGATACCAGATATTACATCTCGATTTTTCACAAGTGGGAGGGGACATTGAGCATCTGAAAGAAAATTTTAACTTCTATCTTGGAGTACAGTTGGACGGCTTTGTGCGTTATTATGATGAGGCGTATTCTGACATGATAAAGCAAACAGTCTATGGTACAAATGAGGCAGGAGGAAAACTTGCCATCATCCAAAATGAAGCTAAGGCTAAGTCCTATCCTCTCTACCTCATCATCGACGAGTATGATAACTTTACCAATACCGTGCTCAACGAGAAGGGCGAGAAGGTGTATTGGGCAATGACCCATGCCGAGGGTTTCTATCGTGACATCTTCAAGAAGTTCAAGGGGTCTTTTGAGCGAATCTTCATCACGGGTGTCAGTCCCGTGACGCTAGATGATGTGACCAGCGGATTCAATATCGGTTGGCATATTTCTACAAAGCCTGAGTTCAACCAAATGCTAGGCTTCTCTACGGAGGATGTGTATGAGGCATTCCATTATTACAAGAGTGTAGGTAAATTGCCTACTGACCTAGATGTAGAAAAGGTTATCAACGAGATGAAACCTTGGTATGATAACTATTGTTTCTCGGAAGATGCTTTGCATTCACAGAGCAAGGTTTTTAATTGTGATATGGTATTCTACTATTTGCGCAATTATTTAAGTCGTGGAGAGGCACCTAAGGTGATGGTTGACCCAAACACCAAGACGGATTATGCCAAGATGAAGAAGCTCCTGCAGTTGGATAAGCTGGATGGTGACCGTAAGGGATTGATTCGCACGATAGCGGAAAATGGTGAAATTGTGGCAGAGCTCTATGAGACATTCCCTGCCAACAAGATTACCGACCCGAAGGTGTTCCCTAGTTTGCTGTTCTATTATGGCATGCTTACCATCAAGGGGACTCGTGGGGCAAAGTTAGTGCTTGGCATTCCTAATAATAATGTACGTAAGCAATACTATGAGTATCTTATGGAACTCATCGACACAAAGGCTGTTGTGGATACCAATTTGCTCACCGATTATTATTATGACATGGCGTATGAGGGCAAGTGGAGGGATGCCTTGCAATACATGGCTGATACCTATGCTCAAATCTCTTCTGTGCGTGATGGCATAGAGGCGGAGCGCAACCTGCAGGGGTTCTTCATGGCATATCTCAATCTGAATGCTTATTATTATACGGCACCGGAGCTAGAGTTGAACCATGGCTATTGTGACTTTTTCCTCCTGCCAGACTTGACTCATTATCCATCAAAGCACAGTTATATCTTGGAACTCAAGTTGATTCCAAAGAAGGAAAAAGGAATGAGTCAAGAGGTTTATGAGACTAAGATTGCCGAGCAATGGGATGAAGCGGAGAAGCAAATCAATCGCTATGCTGAGGCTCCGAGGGTGGAGGCATTGCGCCAAGGTACCCAGCTGCATAAGATTGTCATGCAGTTTGACGGATGGAAACTGCGGAGGATGGATGAGGTATAAAGTTTAGTTTGTTTTTCTATCTAAAATATTTGGTGTTTACGATTTTTAGTTGTAGCTTTGCAACTCCCACCGCATTCGGCATACAGGTGCTGATTACAAGATTGAAATATGATGGAAATAGAAAAGGATTGCATTGAGTCGGCTTACTGCTTCATCCACCAGAAACTCCGTGTCTACGAGT
>CAVCRI010000108.1:0-10450 GCA_963604545.1 Lachnospiraceae bacterium
CTCATGCTGAGATCAGAGAACTCCCAACTGAAATCACAGATGGAAGCAAAGGATATTATGCTTGAAAATAAGGATGGCGAAATACTTCGTCTGCTTAATCAGATAGCATCCGACATGGTTAAACGGTCGGATGTGGACGAAATCGTAAAGAATGCCGTCGCCGAGGAACATGATCGAATGGTTGATTACTACGAGGGCAAGCTAAAGGCTATGGCTGCGGAGTATGAGGCCAAGATCGCTGAGCTACAGACAAGTAAGAGACGCAAGAACACCGATGGCAACTCTGGTGCATCAGGTTCACGTCGTGTCAGTAAGTCCGACACGCTAACTTTTGATACCAAGGAGGAGGCTTTGGCGGCACTTGACGCAGCCCAGAAAAAGTTGAAGTCGATGACCGACCAGGCTTTTGGTGGAGGTGGTGAGAAACTGTCACAGGAACAAAAGTCAGCGGTAGATCCTGAGGAAGGAAACGCTGATGATGACTCCAATGTCAAAGCTCCAATAAAACCTCGTGGCAATTATGGGCAGACAGATTATGAGCCAATACCTCGTCCTGAAGAATATTGCAACTATGGTGAGGTCGATGAAGCAGACACAGTTCATAACGATTTTTACCCAGAGGGATGTGATGCCAACAGCACATCCTATGACGAGCGAACCTTTGTTCAGTGGGAAATCACTTTGCCAAAGCTCTACAAGATCGTGAATCATTTGCACAGATGCTACGTCAACGGAAAGAAGGTCTGGGCTCAGATGCCGAAGACATTGTTGGGCAATGCCCACAGAGGTCCTAAGTACACAACAAACATGATACTCAATAAGTATTTGAATGGCATGGCAGAGAACAAGACCCAACGTGCTCAGAAGTATCAGATTGGCATGGACATATCCCGCAAGACGGTGAACACTCATATAAACCTTGTGTTGAAACGAATCCGAGATTTTATGGAGGAACGTTACAAATGGTGGGTGTTGCAAGACCCTTACCTTGCCATAGATGAGACAACCGAGGGTGTCTTTGTTATTGGTGAGGATGGTAAACGCCATCTTCGAACTCGCTACCACTGGGGTGTTCGCACCTCCGTGACCAACCTCGTTTACTTTATCTATGACAAGGGTTCCAGGTGTAGGGAGGTTATCGTTGGTTTCTTGGAGGAGTTCATCGGAACGATACAGACAGATGGTGCCTCTATGTATAAGATATTTGAGACGAATGTCAAGGTTGGTATAACAAGGTTGAGTTGCCTGGTTCATATAAGAAGGTACTTCTACAAAGCCTTGAAGTTTGAGGATGAGACAGGCATAGCGAGACGGTTCCTCGATAGGATACAACTTGTCTATAAGTTTGAGAAGCAATATAAGAAGGACAAGCTTTCCGCCGAGACCATCAAGGCAAATCGAGAGCGTGACATTCTTCCAATCTTGGGTGACATCTTGCAAGACCTGACCCGATATGCCAACAACGCAACTCATGAGTGTGGCGAGTTGTTGATGAAGGCCATCCATTATGCGCAGGCTGAATGGAAAGGACTCATGCTCTACACGAAGGATGGTAATTATAGGGCAGACAACAACTATGCCGAGCAAATCATGAGGGATTTGGCAACTGGTCGCAAGAATTTTATGTTCTCTGGTAGTGATGAAGCTGCCCAAAACTTAGCCTTTGCGTATTCACTTACGCAGAGCTGTAAGTTATGCAATGTTAATCCGTATGAATTTTGGGAAGACCTTTTAACAAATGGGTTGTCTCCAAACCGTACGGTGGACAGCTTCATCCCTCATCTTTGGAGGAAAAATCTATAAATAATTATAAAAGTGACATTTTTTGAAAAAGTGGCTACTATGTGAACTGCCTGTTTTTCAGGCAGTAAATACATAGTGCCCCAGTTTTCGGACACTTACAAGAGGAATGAACTTTTTATTTAAGGAATTGTTGCAAAAAGGTTATAATTTTACAACAATAAGTGAAGTATATAATCGTGAAACAAATAATATTTAGCTTATGCTTAACGCAATCGTATTTTACAGAATTTCAAGATGGCTATATCTGCATCATATACCCTTCTTGCCAAAACTAGTGACGCTGTTGATATTCTTGATTTACAACAGCAAGATTCCTTATCAAGCACAAATTGGTAAGGGAACAAAGTTTGGATATGGAGGAATGGGAGTGGTGGTGCATTGCAAAGCCGTGATAGGTGACAACTGTTCTATAGGACAACAGGTTACAATCGGGGGGGGAACAGCCATTACCCAGGTTTACCGATAATAGGCAATAATGTGCGCATTTCCAAAGGGGCAATCGTGTTCGGTGGAATCACTATCGGAAACAATGTGACTGTGGGGGCTAATGCCGTAGTTAACAAACCTGTGCCGGACAATGCAATCGTGGCTGGCGTGCCAGCTAGAATACTAAGATTTAAAGATGAAAACAGAGATACTTGATTCTTTCGTCAGATTGAAAGAATATTGTGAGAAGGAGAATTTCAAGGGATGGGACCCTTACGATGGATTGAATTCGAAGGTGTTTCAAGCCTTGCCTTTGTTGAAGCATTCTGCCATTTGCAGACTGGTGATGATTCAGGGGTTCAAGAGGTTTCCCTTTAACCTGAGACCCTTGGCGATGGTGCCAAAGGAGTATAATGCCAAGGGCATCGGTCTCTTCCTGAGTGGCTATTGCAATCTCTATCAGGTAGTGAAGAAGCATCCGGAATGGAGTGGGCGCATTGGCTCGGAAGAGGACGTCAGAAAACAGATTTGCTTTTTGGCTGATTTGCTCATCTCACTGCAGTCGAAAGGATATAGTGGGGCTTGCTGGGGATACAACTTCGACTGGCAGGCAAGAAGGCTCTTCCTCTTTCCGAAGTTCACGCCTACGGTGGTGGCTACCAATTTCTGTGCTACAGCCCTGATGGAGGCTTACGAGGTGACTGGCAATCAGCGATATTTGGAAGTGGCGTTGTCGGCGGCAAATTTCGTAATCAAGGATTTGCATCGCAGTGATTACAAGGATGGCTTCCTCTTCTCGTATAGTCCGCTGAAGGGTAACGACACGGTGTTCAACGCTTCCTTGTTGGGTTCTCGACTATTGAGCTATTGTTATCATTATACTCAGAATGAGGAGTATAAGCGATTGGCAGAGCTTTCTATCAAGGCTTGTTGTGCGGGGCAGAGGACAGACGGTGCTTGGGTGTATGGTATGCTGCCTGTGCAGAGTTGGGTGGATAGTTTTCATACGGGCTATAATCTGGATGCCTTGGTGGCGTATGAGGAGATGACGGGTGACAGGAAGTATCACTCTTTCATAGAGAAGGGCTTTGAACACTATATCCGTCATTTCTTTGAGGAGGATGGTACGCCGAAATATTATGACAACAAGACTTATCCGATAGACATCCATTGTCCTGGACAGCTTCTCGTCACCTTGCATCGCTTGCACCAATATGATAAGTATCAGAATCTGGTGGAGAGGGTGATGGACTGGACATTGCAGAATATGCAAGACAAGAAAGGATATTTCTACTATCAACTGAAGCCTGGCATCAGCTCCAAGATTTCCTATATGCGCTGGAGTAATGCCTTTATGTTTAATGCCATATCTTGCTTGCTGATGGAGATAAATGCTGATTGACCGTGAATAAAGTAAAGGAAATATTTGGTAATATCAGAGTAATGTCGTATCTTTGCAGCAGCTTTATGTTAAACTAATGGAATAGGAGCGAGGATGGAAATGAACGATAGAATATTGCCTGTAGGCATCCAATCTTTCTCGGAAATCAGGAAGAATGGGTATGTGTATGTTGACAAGACGGACATTATTTGGAAGCTTGCCAACAAGAGCAAGAAGTATAATTACCTGAGCCGCCCACGCCGCTTTGGTAAGTCTATCCTCGTGGATACGCTCCAGGCATATTTCGAAGGGAAGAAAGAACTTTTCGAAGGACTGAAAATCATGGATATGGAGAAGGACTGGAAATGCTATCCAGTTATTCGCCTAGACATGAGTGGTGCTGGCGCCGATCCTGATTCCATCAAGTCTTATCTCAATAATGCTTTCAAAGATTATGAGAGAAAATTTCAAGTGGAAGTTAGCCCTGAAGATTCTCTTGCCGTTCGTTTTGAGAATATTATAAAGGCTGCATATCAATCTACGGGATTGCAGGTCTGTGTCCTCGTGGATGAATATGACTCGCCCCTACAGCATTCGTGGAAGACTCCAGAGCATAAGGCTTGTACGGCAATATATAAGGCGGTATTTGCCATCTTGAAGACTAATGATGAGTTTGAGCGTTTTGTCTTTATCACAGGCATCACTAAGTTTACTCAGATTTCATGGTTCTCTGTGCTTAACAATCTCAGTAATATTAGTTTTGATGCTCCATACGCTGCACTTTGTGGCATAACGAAAGAAGAGGTCACACAGTATTTTATGCCTGAAATCAAAGAATTGGGTGAAAAAAACGGATGGAATGTTGATGAAACGTTAGAACAACTGAGGGCTTACTATGATGGTTATCATTTCAGTGCGGACAACATGGCTGATATTTTCAATCCTTTCAGCCTCATCAACGCCTTGTGTGATAAAAAACTACGAAACTATTGGGCAGCCTCTGGAGCCACTTCACTCTTGCCTAAGTTTGTGGACAATATGGAGATTCGTCTGAAAAATTTCGAGAATTGTCCGATAGATGGAGATACATTGGAAACTTCGGATGTTTCAGATGGCGGAGCTGAGCTTTTCCTCTACCAGTCTGGCTATCTTACCATTAAGAGCTATGCCGACGGGATTTACCTTCTGGGTATTCCTAATCATGAGGTTCGTAAGGCTCTCTATAAAATAGTGATACCTGCTTTGACCATGCAATCAAGCGACCAAGTGCTTTCTATACAGAATTCACTGATGTATGCGATGGGCAATGGTAATATTGAAGAAATTAAGAAATTCCTGAAAGCTCTCATCGCAGATGTACCATATAGCAACAAAAAGCTTGCTTGTATGGATATGGAGGAACGTTATCGACTTATTATTAGTACCATTCTTAATGCTATTGGCTTCAAGGTGGAAGTGGAGCGTATGCTTTCTACTGGCAGAATCGATATGGTGGTAACAACTTCTAGGTATATCTATGTGTTAGAGCTAAAACTTTCCAATAATGGTGGCTTGGGTGCTGCGGAGAAACAAATCCGTCAGAACCAATATGTTGAGCCTTTTAAGGCGGGTAAGCATAAGGTCATAGCTCTTGCTGTGGAGCTGGATGATTTGGGCAAAGGTTTGATAGATATGAAGGAAGTAAAGTAGAATTCTTAAAGACGAGCAATATGGCAAGAAAATTATACCCTATAGGAATACAGACATTTGAACGAATCCGTAAGGAAGATAAGTTCTATATCGATAAGACGGAATACATCTATCGTATGACCCATACTAGTGGTACGTATTTCTTCTTGAGCAGACCACGCCGTTTTGGCAAGTCGCTGTTGGTTTCCACTTTCCAAAGCTATTTCGAGGGCAAGAAGGAACTCTTCGAGGGACTTGCCATCGAGAAGTTGGAGAAGGAATGGAATGAATATCCTGTGCTCCACTTTGACATGAGCTTGGGTAAGCACATGGAGAAGGAGCAATTGATACGTTTTCAGCTATATATTCTGGCAGATAATGAGCGACGTTTTGGAGTTGTATGTGATTCACCAGACCCAAATATCCGTATGGTAAACTTGATACAGACCATATTTGAAAAGACGGGCAAGCAGGTGGTGGTGCTTATCGACGAATATGATGCACCATTGCTGGATGTGGCGCATGAGAAGACGAAACTCGAAGAGCTTCGGAATATCATGCGTAATTTCTATAGTCCTCTGAAAGGAAGCGAGCCAATGCTTCGCTTTGTCTTTATGACGGGCATCACAAAGTTCTCGCAACTCAGCATCTTTAGCGAGCTGAACAATATCACAAATGTCAGTATGAATGAGTCATACGCTGCTATATGCGGTATTACCAACGAAGAACTGTTGACCCAAATGCATGATGATATAGCTGAATTGGCTCAGAAATCAGGTTTGTCTTTTGACGAAGTGATTATGAAACTGAAGGAATATTATGATGGCTATCATTTTTGCTGGCCATCACCTGATGTGTTCAATCCTTTCAGCTTGCTGAATTGTTTTGCAGACGGTAAGTTTAATTCTTATTGGTTTGGCTCTGGCACTCCTACCTATCTTGTCAATATGATGAGGAACTTTAAGACGCAGCCTTCTGCCATCAGAAAGATGTTTGCCAAGGCCTCTGCCTTTGATGCTCCAACGGAGAAGATGAGGGCGATAACTCCATTGCTCTATCAGAGTGGATATCTTACCATCAAGAATTATGATGATATGTCGCAGCTCTACACCTTGGATATTCCGAATAAGGAGATTTTGGTGGGGTTGTATGAGAGCTTGTTGCCTAATTACTTGGAAGAACTTACTGATGAGGGAGATGTGACGATAGCCCAAATGTCTGTGCTCATCAGAAAAGGAGATTTGGATGGTGGCTTGCAGTTGCTGGCTGATTTCTTGGAGACTGTGCCTTATTGCGACAATACGAATTACGAGGGACATTACCAGCAGATGCTTTACATTATCTTTGCCCTGCTCACGAACTATGATATTGTTGTTGAGCAACATACGGCGAAGGGGCGAATCGACATGACGCTAGAAACGGCAGACTCCATTTATGTGATGGAACTGAAATTCAACAAGAGTGTGGAGGAAGCTCTGGAGCAAATTGAGGCGAAGCACTATGCCGATGCCTTCAAGATGAAAGGTAAGGAAATTGTGAAGGTGGGCATGAACTTTAGCATCAAGGATGAGGTGAATACCTTGGAGTGGCAGGTGGGCTAGTTCGTCTGCCCGATGATGCCTAAAACTAATACTAGAAAAACACGAAGAAAAGGATTTTATTATTATAAAATGATTATAGAGGATTAGCTATCGGGCTGTAGGCTCGATGGCTAATCCTGGCATTGTATTTTTCTCAATTTTATTACAAATGGAAAGAATTTCGTTGAATGGGGTGAAAGTGTATCCTTTTACCTCAGAGGGACAACTGTTGGATTATGTGAACGAGCATAAGGGGATTCTTGTGGCTATTAATGCAGAGAAAATATTGCATGCTACGGATGAAACAAGAAGCATCATCAATCGAAATCTTGGATATTGTGATGGAGCTGGTGCTATGATGGCTCTTAAGCAGAAAGGGGTTAAGGACGCTTGCAAGATTCCTGGATGCGAATTGTGGCTGAAAATAGTGAGACGATTCTATCAAGAGAAAACTTTCTATCTAGTAGGAGGAAAGCAGGTGGTGATAGATGAAACTGTAGCCAAACTTCAAAAGGAATTCCCTAGTATTCGCATTGTGGGTTATCGTAATGGCTATTTGAAGGAAGAAGGGGCTGAGGAGGCTCTCATATCTGATATTGTGGCTAAGAAACCTGATGTGGTGTTCGTGGCGATGGGGTCTCCGAAACAGGAACTTCTGATGGAGAAAATCATGCAGCAGCATCAAGCCATATTCCAAGGATTAGGTGGAAGTTTTGATGTCTATACTGGTCATGTGCAGAGAGCACCAAAATGGTGGGTGGAACATAACTTGGAGTTTGCTTATCGACTCATCAAGGAACCTAAGCGTATTAAACGACAAATTCATCTTGTGAAATATGCTTATTGGTTGATAATGAAAAAACTATAATACGCCAGATTGCGTAAAGACAAATGTTCGGAAATTAGTTATAATAGGATAATGAAGAAAGTAATGCTTGTCTTCGGAACTCGACCAGAGGCCATTAAGATGTGTCCTTTGGTAAAGGAGTTTCAGAAGCATAGTGATGAGTTTGAGACCATCGTATGCGTGACGGGACAGCACAGGGAGATGCTGGACCAAGTGTTGAACATCTTTGAGGTGAAGCCTGACTATGACCTCAACATCATGAAGCAGGGACAGGACTTGTATGATGTGACGGCTCGTGTACTTACAGGCATGAGGGATGTATTCAAGGTGTGCAAGCCTGATGTGGTATTGGTGCATGGCGACACAACGACTTCCACTGCCGCAGCCCTCGCAGCCTTCTATCAGCAGATACCTGTGGGACATGTGGAGGCTGGTCTTCGCACGCACAACATCTACTCGCCTTGGCCTGAGGAGATGAACCGACAGATTACGGGGCGTATCGCCACCTATAATTTCTCGCCTACGCCTCTCTCAGAGAGCAACCTGAAGGAGGAGAAGGCACAGGGAAACATCTATGTGACGGGAAACACGGTGATTGATGCCTTGCATATGGTGGTGAACAAATTGAAGAATGATGCTGCCTTGGCTAAGGAGCAGGAGGGAATCTTGCTGCAAGCTGGCTATGATGTGAACAGATTGGCTGACGGCAAGAAGCTGGTGCTCATCACGGGACATCGCCGCGAGAACTTTGGTGAGGGCTTTATCCACATGGTGACAGCCATCAAGGATTTGAAGAACAAGTTCCCAAATGTGGATTTCGTTTATCCGATGCACTTGAATCCAAACGTGAGAAAGCCTATCCACGAGGTCTTCGGCGAGGATTTGAGCAACTTGGGAAACATGTTCTTCATCGAGCCTTTGCAGTATCTGGAGTTCGTTTATCTGATGGAGAAGGCTGCCATCGTGCTTACGGATTCGGGTGGCATCCAGGAGGAGGCTCCTGGATTGGGCAAGCCAGTGCTCGTGATGCGTGACACCACGGAACGTCCTGAGGCTTTGGCAAGTGGCACTGTCCATTTGGTGGGTACCGACTACCAGAAGATTATGGATGAGGTGAGCATGCTGCTGGAGGATAAAGAGGCTTACGAGAGGATGTCGAAGGCGGTGAACCCTTACGGTGACGGAAAGGCTTGCGAGAGAATCGTGAAAATACTTTCGGAGTAGGTTTTTATAAAAAGAGTAATGACAATAAACATTTGATAGAGATATGATTAATGTAATTGGTTTGGGATACATCGGATTGCCTACGGCTCTGATGATGGCCTCACACGGAGTGGAGGTGATTGGTACTGACTACAACAAGGAGTTGGTGGATACATTGAACGCTGGACATACCACCTTCAAGGAGGATGGACTGGACGAACTCTTCCAGAACGCTCTGAAGGCTGGCATCAAGTTTACCACTGAGTATCAGAAGACGGATATGTATATCGTCTCTGTGCCAACCCCATACGATAAGTTTTCCAAGAAAGTGGATGCCTGCTATGTGGTGGCAGCCATCAAGGACGTGATGAAGGTTTGTCCTAAGGGGGCTACCGTGGTGATTGAGTCCACCGTGAGTCCTGGCACCATCGACAAGTTTGTGCGCCCTGTGGTGGAGGAGAATGGTTTTACTATTGGCGAGGACATCAACCTGGTGCATGCGCCTGAACGTATCATTCCTGGCAACATGGTATATGAGTTGCTGCACAACAACCGTACTATTGGTGCAGACTCCAAGGAGATTGGCGAGAAGGTGAAGGAATACTACAAGAGTTTCTGCCAAGGCGAAATCGTGGTGACGGACATTCGTTCTGCCGAGATGACCAAGGTGGTGGAGAACACCTTCCGTGCGGTGAACATCGCCTTTGCAAATGAACTTTCACGCATCTGTCGCCACGACAACATGGATGTGTATGAAATCATCAAGATATGCAATATGCACCCTCGTGTGAACATCTTGCAGCCTGGTCCTGGTGTGGGGGGACACTGCATCTCCGTGGATCCATGGTTCTTGGTGGGCGACTATCCACAGTTGGCAAAGGTGATAGACGAGTCGATGAAGACCAACGACTCTCAGCCTACCTTCGTGTTGAACCGCATCTATGAGATTATGAAGGAGAACAGCATCACCGACAATCGCCGAGTGGGACTCTATGGACTGACCTACAAGGAGAACGTGGATGACTATCGTGAGTCGCCTACCTTGCAACTCTTGGAGGCGCAGGAGCGTCATCTGGCAAGACCGTTGAAATGTTACGACCCATTCTTGGAGAACCACAAGATTGCCGAGAACCAGTTCGACAACTTCGAGGACTTCCTGAAGGACATTGATATGGTGGTAATCATGGTGAAGCACGACCATATCAAGCAAAACTGGGACAAGCTGAAGGGCAAGGTGGTATTGGATTGCTTCAACATCTGTCCGCTTGATGGAGTTTATCACATCTAATATCAGAGATTACATTTTGTCCGATTTTTATTTTGGCACTTTATGCTAACAGTATATTATTATTTGTTGGCTGCATTCGTCGTGGCAGTGTCCATCGCCATGACTGTGCTGCCCAACATCCTTTTAATCTCTCACAAGAAGAGGTTGTTTGATATGCCAGACAAGCGGAAGGTGCATCATGCGCCTATCCCGAGATTGGGCGGACTGTCGTTCTTTCCCGTCATCCTCATCACGATGGGCGGGCTCTTGCTGGT
>CAVCRI010000109.1:0-10365 GCA_963604545.1 Lachnospiraceae bacterium
TCATCCTCAACGACAACGACATGAGCATCGACCGTGCCGTGGGTGGCATGGAGAAATACTTGCTCCAGCTCGACACCAACGAAACCTACAACAAGTTGCGTTTCAAGGCTTCGCAATGGCTCCATGCCAAGGGCTATCTCAACGACAACCGCCGCAAGGGAATCATACGGCTGAACAACGCCTTGAAGTCAGTCTTGAGCCACCAACAGAATATCTTCGAGGGGATGAACATCCGATACTTCGGGCCTTTCGATGGTCACGATGTGAAGGAGGTGGTACGGGTGTTGCGCCAATTGAAGAACATGAAGGGTCCTAAGCTCCTGCATTTGCATACCACCAAAGGCAAAGGTTACGAACCTGCCGAGAAGAGTGCCACCATCTGGCATGCACCGGGCAAGTTCGACCCAGAGACAGGTGAACGACTCGTCGCCGACGCCAGCAACCAGCCTCCTAAGTTCCAGGATGTTTTCGGAAACACACTGCTAGAACTTGCAGAGAAGAGCCCTAAGATAGTAGGCGTGACACCAGCCATGCCTACAGGATGCTCCATGAACATCATGATGAAGGCGATGCCAGACCGTACCTTCGACGTGGGTATCGCCGAAGGACATGCTGTCACCTTCTCGGGAGGCATGGCCAAGGACGGGCTCATCCCTTTCTGCAACATCTATAGTTCATTCGCACAACGTGCCTACGACAACATCATACACGATGTGGCCATCTTGAATCTACCAGTAGTAATCTGCCTAGACCGTGCCGGTCTGGTGGGCGAGGATGGCCCTACCCATCATGGAGCCTTCGACATGGCGGCTCTGCGCCCAATACCAAACCTCACCATCGCCTCGCCAATGAACGAGCACGAGTTGCGCAACCTGATGTACTCAGCCCAACTGCCAGACCATGGCTGTTACGTGATACGTTACCCTAGGGGCAATGGTGTGCTCACCGACTGGCGCAACCCGATGGAAGAAATCAAGACTGGAACTGGCAGAAAGCTGAAAGACGGCAAGGATGTCGCCGTGCTGACCATCGGTCCTATCGGAAACGATGCAGCCAAGGCTATCGCCGAAGTGGAGGCAGAAACCGGCATGAGTGTAGCCCACTACGACATGCGATTCCTCAAGCCATTGGATGCCGATATTCTAGAGGAAGTAGGCAAGAAGTTCAAGCGCATAGTCACCATCGAGGATGGAACCCGCATTGGCGGACTTGGCTCCGCCGTGCTGGAATGGATGAGCGACCACGACTTTGAGCCTCACATCACCCGAATGGGATTGCCAGACGACTTCGTGGAGCATGGTACAGTAGCTCAACTCCGTGAGATTGTACATCTCGACAACGAATCAATTAAAGAAGCTATCAAACAATGAAAATTATCATAGCTGGTGCCCATGCCATAGGCACACACTTGGCCCGTCTCTTATCGAGAAGCAAGGAGGAAATAACCCTCATCGATGAGAGTGAGGAACGACTGGCTAGCATCGGTTCAGATTGTGACTTGCTCACCATGCTGGGCAAGCCTACCAGCCTGAAGACATTGCGTGATGCCGGCGTGGACGATGCCGACCTTTTCATCGCCGTCACTCCTGTGGAGAGCACCAACATCACCGCCAGCATCCTAGCCAAGAACCTAGGTGCCAAGCGTACCGTGGCTCGTGTAGACAACCCTGAGTACATGGACCCACAGGCTCAGGAATTCTTCAAGGGATTGGGCATCAGTAAACTCATCTACCCAGAGATGCTTGCCGCCGTGGACATCAACAACGGACTAAAGATGAGCTGGGTACGACAGCGTTGGGATGTACATGATGGAGCCCTCGTGATGCTCGGCATCAAGCTGCGTGAGGGATGCGAGATTCTCAACGAGCCTCTGAAGGACATCAGCGGTCCCAACGACCCATACCATGTGGTCGCCATCAAGAGAGGAGGAGAAACCATCATCCCTGGTGGTAACGACGAACTGAAGCTCTACGACCTCGCCTACTTCATGACCACTCGCAACTATATCCCATACATCCGCAAGATTGTGGGCAAGGAACATTACGTGGATGTCAAGAACGTGATGATCATGGGCGGCGGACGCACTGCCGTGAGAGCCGTAAAGAAGATGCCAGAATATATGGAGTGTAAGATTATCGAGAAGGATGAGAATCGCTGCGAATATCTCAACGACATCCTCGACGAGAACAATACCCTCATCATCCATGGCGATGGTAGGGACATACCGCTCCTTACCGAGGAGGGCATCCGAAGCACACAAGCCTTCGTGGCACTGACGGGCAACGCCGAGACCAACATTCTGGCATGCCTCACCGCCAAGCGAATGGGTGTAAGAAAGACCGTGGCTGCCGTAGAGAACGTTGACTACGTGAGCATGGCTGAGAGCCTAGACATCGGTACCATCATCAACAAGAAGATGATTGCCGCCAGCTACATCTACCAGATGATGCTCGACGCCGACGTGATGAACGTGCGCTTTCTGATGAGCGCCAACGCTGATGTGGCTGAGTTCATCGCCAAGGAAGGCTCCAAGGTAACCAAGAAGCCAGTAAAAGACCTCGGTATGCCTATCGGCGTAACCATCGGTGGACTGGTACGTGGCAACGAGGGAATGCTGGTTTCGGGTAACACCCAGATAGAGCCAGGCGACTCGGTCATGGTGTTCTGCCACAACATCAACATGAAGAAGATAGAGAAATATTTCGTATAACTATATATATTATATAAATAGGTATAACGAATCCTAGAGAGAGATAACATGATCAATTGGAAATTGATATATAAGGTATTGGGGCAGTTGCTCTTCATCGAGGCATTCCTCCTGCTCGTCAGTTTGCTGGTGGCTATATACTATCAGCAGGACGATGTCTTCGCCTTCACCATTGCCACACTAGCAACCATAGGCGGCGGACTTGCCTTGAAGTGGAAGGGGCATGGAGCCGACAACTCCATGTCACGTCGTGATGCCTACCTTGTGGTTTCCTCCGCCTGGATTATCTTCAGCTTGTTTGGTACACTCCCGTTTATGATAAGCGGATACATCAACAACTTTACGGATGCTTATTTCGAGACGATGTCAGGATTCACCACCACGGGTGCCACCATCCTCGATGATGTGGAGGTGTTGCCGCATGGATTGCTGTTCTGGCGATCGCTCACCCAGTGGATTGGCGGTTTGGGAATCGTATTCTTCACCATAGCCCTGCTGCCTTCGCTTGTAGGAGGACAAACCAAGGTCTTTGCAGCCGAGGCTACGGGACCTATCAAGACCAAGCTACACCCTCGCCTTTCCACCTCGGCGAAGTGGATTTGGAGTATCTACCTGGTACTCACCATCGCCTGCATCGCCAGTTATTATATAGCCGGCATGGATGTCTTCGATAGTTTCAACTATGCAATGACCACTACAGCCACAGGAGGTTTCGCCACTCACAATTCGAGCACAGAGTTTTTCAAGTCTCCTTCGCTCGAATACATCTGCACCTTCTTCTGCTTCTTATCAGGAGTCAACTTTACGTTGCTCTACGCAGCCGTTATCAAGTTTAAGATCAAGGACTTGTTCAAGAACTCGGAGTTCAAATTCTACCTATTCCTCGTCACAGCCTTCACAGCCTTCATCATGATAGAGCTGATGGCGATGCGCAACTATGATGTGGAGCATGCCTTCCGCTGCGCCATTTTCCAGGTGGTATCATTCATCACCACAACAGGTCTCTTCAATGATGATGCTGCTCTTTGGCCTCATGTCACTTGGGTAATATTGGCTTGCTGCATGTTCTTCGGAGCCTGTTCGGGCAGTACGAGTGGTGGACTGAAATGTATCCGTGGCGTGATGCTGCTGCGTGTGGTGAAGAACGAGTTTAGACAGATTCTGCACCCTAACGCCGTCTTGCCTCTCAAGATTGATGGTGTGAACGTACCAATGCAAAAGAGAGTAACGTTGCTCGCCTTCCTGGTGACCTATCTCATTATCTGCGTCATCATCTCCTTCACCATGATAGCTATGGGCATCGACAACACCAATGCCATTACCATCACCCTAAGCTGCGTGGGCAATGTGGGGCCTACGCTGGGCACAGAGATAGGACCTACCATGTCATGGAGCGAACTGCCTGATGTGGCAAAGTGGTTCTGCTCGCTGATGATGCTCATCGGTCGTCTGGAGATATTCAGCGTGCTGGTCATCTTTACGCCAGCCTTTTGGAGGGAAAACTAAATTTTTTATAAACTAAATATTAGTAACAATGAAACCATTAAAATTTCAACCACTATTGAAATCCACCATCTGGGGTGGCAGTAAGATTATCGCTTTCAAGCATCTCGACGTAAAGCAAGAGAATGTAGGTGAGAGCTGGGAAATCTCTGGAGTACCAGGCAATGAGAGCATCGTAGCAGATGGCGAGATGCAGGGCAAGAGCCTCAACGAGGTTGTTGCAGAACTGAAGGGTAGCTTCCTTGGCGAGGAGAACTACAAGCGATTTGGCAATGAGTTTCCACTGCTCATCAAGTTTATCGATGCCAACCGCGACCTCTCCATCCAGGTTCACCCTAACGATGAGATTGCCCACAAGCAGGGCAAGGAGCGCGGCAAGACCGAGATGTGGTATGCGCTGCCATGTGAGCCAGATGCCAAGCTCTACAATGGACTGAATATGCAGATTACGCCAGAGCAATATAAGGAGATGGTGGAGAACGACACCATCACCGAAGCCTTGGCACAGTATAACGTGAAGGAAGACGATTGCTTCTTCATCCCTGCCGGTAGAATCCATGCCATCGGCACTGGCTGTTTTGTAGCCGAGATACAGCAGACAAGTGATGTGACCTATCGCATCTACGACTTCAAGCGCAAGGATAAGGACGGCAACTATCGCCAGCTCCACACCAAGGAGGCTGCCGAATGTATCGACTATACCGTGCAGCCTGATTATCGCCAGCACTACACTCCAGCCAAGAACGAGGGTGTGAGCATGGTACAGTGTCCTTACTTCAACACTGCCGTTTACGACCTCGACGAACCAATGACGTTCGACTATTCTGAGTTGGATAGCTTCGTCATCTTGATTGGCTTGAAGGGTGAGGCTAAGATTACCGACAACGAGGGCAACGAGATTACTCTCCAGGGCGGCGAAAGCATCGTCATCCCTGCAAGCACCAAGACTTTGAAGGTGGAGGGAACATTGAAGTTCCTTGAAACTTACGTTTAAAGTCTTCGAAAGAAGTACAAGAAGTCGGTTGAACAACTAGTACATGTCGGCAGAAGTACTAGTATCTCTAACCGCACAACAGCTGATGTGCGCTTGCACAACAGGTGATGTGCAAGCGTCCAACTGGTGATGTGCGACTGCACATCACCAGTTGGACGCTTTTATTTTAAAATCCATTATTTATCGGATAATAGCTAGCTATTTTCCTTATTTCTCCAAGAACCTAGCCACATCCGCCTGTATCTTCTGAAACTCGGGCGAGAACAGGTAGAAGGTATTCTTCTTCATCATCATCTTGACCTTGCCCAGGCTGTTCTCATAGCAAGCCATCTCAGTGCGGGCTTGCTCCGAGTGGATGGCACGATCGCGTATCTCGTTCTCTCGCTCATTGCGCAATTGGTCGCAGACGCTCTGCACAATCGGACTAACCACGAGATCGAAGAGGTGATGTCCCTGTATATATAAATAGGTGTTGTGCTCATTCACACCAAGGCGGTTGAGATATTCCGCCATGCTCGGCAGGTCGTCCTTGTATTTCTTAAAGCGACGCTCCAGCTGGAATATCTTCGCCCTCACCTTCTTGCCCAGATAATCTATCGCCCACTGTGGATCCTGGATGCGGACGGACGGGAGGACGATTACCTTGTCAAACTCTGCCATATCGAAGTGCATCGACATCTTGCGATAACGGATATAGAAGAGCATGTGCCAAAGGAAAAGCGGCCATATCGCCTGTGAATAACTATCCAGGAATCGTTCGAAATTGAAGATATTGTGGTCGTTGAGCGTCACCATCACGCAGGTTTCGTGCAGTCCCTTGGCATAGCACTGGAAGTTCTCGATGGCATAGGCGTAGGTATGGAAAATATAGGGATTCTCCAATATCTGCTTCGATGCCTCGGTATCGCCCTGGCGGAGATAATCATAATCGGCATCTACACAAGCTATCATATCCCTGCCCACTCCCTTCAGCATACTGGCTATCGCCGCTTTCTTGCCTCGATCCAAGTGCCTATTGCGGGTAGGAAGCATGATGTCGAACGTGCGGTTTTCATCCTCAAACCTTCCCAATACGGAGCGCCAAAAGAACACATCATCGTAGCTCTCGACGTAAACAACGATCTTACGCCGAGCCTTCTTCGGGGTCATCTTATTGATTGCCTCGAAGAACTGGGAATTGATATTATCGGTTAAACGTTTAGCCATAAGCAGAACAATTTAACATTTAACACTTAACATTCAACATTACTTGATGGTGATGTCACTCACATCCGTCACCTTATCTGTCCATCCGTCCATTACCACGGCAGGACTATGGGTGGTCATGATAATCTGGATATTCGGATTGAGCTGCAAGACCAGACCGATGAGTTGCTTCTGCCACTCGAAGTGGAGACTGATTTCTGGCTCGTCCATGAAGAGGATATACGGCTGATTGTCTTCCACCAATACGGTGAGGAGGATGGCAAGGATCTGCTTCTCACCAGCTGAGAGCTGATAAGGCATCAGTTGTTCGCCTATCTGGTTAAAGCGAATCTCGTTGGCTGTACGGACGATGGTCTTGCCTGTGTCCTTGAAGAGACCGTCCACGATGTCTTGGAAGAGTTTCTTGGGTTCACTCAGGGCTTGCGCCTTCTGTGCGGCGTCAGGCTCGCCACTCTGCAACACGGCGATGATGCGGTTGCCGATGTTCACCTGATAGTCGAGATACTTGCGCTGCAACTGGAAGAGCTGCCAGTCGAGTTCGGTGACGAGCGAGAGGTCTATCTTGTTAATCATCTCGGCGTTCATCAGCGGTCTGTCCACCGAGCGGATGACATCAAAGCGAATCCACTTAGCCTCAGCAGGCTCCACCTGCAGATGGACACCCTTGAGCATGTGACTCGGAAATTCGCCCCCGGCGGCAAGTCCCTTCACCACCTTATTCAATATCGTACTCTTACCCACGCCGTTCACACCGCTCAGGATATTGACACGGCGGTCTAGGTTCCAAAGGATATGTTTGGTACCACTCCAGAGAGATTCTATCTCAATCTGCTTGATATAATCGGCATATTTCTGCATAGTCATTATGTTTTATAGGTTCGAACTTATATGTTTCTTAAGACTTACATGCGATAAAGGAGTCCACTCTTCAGGTCTTCCTTCGCCAGTTCCTTCACCTGTCGATGCATACGCTTGCCTGTGGCATTGTGGGGCACACTATCCACGAAGCGATAATAGCGAGGACGCTTGAAGTTGGCAATCTCCGGACTTTCCTTGCAGAAGTCATCGAGATCCTCAGGGGTAAGTTCCGGATTACTGGTTATGACATAAGCTGTAACGACCTGTCCCCTTATCTTGTCGGGCACCGATGTTACGATGCTCTCCTTCACGTCTGGGTGAGCGTCGAGCACAGCTTCCACCTCGGCAGGATAGATGTTCTCACCCGAAGAGATAATCATGTCGTCCATACGTCCCAAGATGGTGACGAACTGGTCCTTATCCCAGGTAGCAAGGTCGTTGGTATAGACGAAACCCTTGTAGTACTTATCGGCAGAGGCATCTTCGTTGTTGTGATAACAGTAAGGCGACTTGGCTGGCGAGCGCATGATAACCTCACCCACCTCCGAGCCATCCATAGCCACTAGTTCATCAGGGTCACCCTTTCTGTCCTCGTATATTTTCACCACTCTCACATCATCGTCTACGCAAGCCTTGCCAGCGCTTCCGGCATGAGAGAGCACATCACGAGGACGCAACATGGTGTTCCAGAAGGTCTCGGTCGTGCCATAGCCATTGAAGATATTCGGTGTCAAGTCCATCTTGTAACGCATGCAAGCCTCTCGCTCCAAAGGACTTCCCATGGCTATGACACCACGGATGGAAGAGAGCTGGCGAGGATGCTTCTCCTGTTCGTCGGCAAGTGCATCGAGCACGGTTGGCACGCCGATGACATAGGTGATGTGATACTTCTCCACATAGTTCAAGGTATCGACGGCATTAAACTTGTCCATGATGACAAGTGAGGCACCAGCATAGAACACGACACCCGGACCGGCGCTGTGGATGCCTCCGCGATGAAACCAAGGCGTGGTGTTCATCGTGATGTCCTCGTCGTTCATCGGCAGCTCCATCATCACATCGTGCGCCGAAAGCACCTCGTTGATAGAGAGCAGAGGCACAGCCTTGGGCCTGCCCGTAGTGCCAGAAGTATAGAGGCGCAAGGTCTCATCGTAGATATAATAGTTGCAAGTGGACTGCGACTCCTCCTCACTGGCATCAGCCACAAACTCATGATAAGTCATGGCATCGGCACTCTCCTTGCCTCCCACCACGATGACATGCTTAGGCTGGTAACTGCTCAAGCTCAAGGCCTCCTTCACGGTCTCGTCGAATCTCACATCATAGATGAAGACCTTCGGACGGGCATCTCTCATCGCCCAAGCCAGCTCGCCTGCGCTCAATCGGAAACTCACGGGGCAACAAACACCGTGCATCTTGTGGGCGGCAATGTAAGCATAAATGAATTCCGGACAATTCTTCAAGAGTATCATCACGATGTCGTGCGGTTGAAAACCTGTTGCGGTCAAAGTATTGGCCAATCGGTTCACCTCGGCGTTGAGTTGCTGATAGTTCAAGGTCAGCTTTCTCAATGGGTCGATAAGTGCCGTCTTTTGGGGATAGCGGCGCACGTTGCGCATGAATCCCTCTATCCATGTGTAATGACTCTCAAATATTTTCTTAAACTCATTCATACTGTTCTTTTCCATATTTTATATTCGATACAAAAGTACTTAAAAATACGCAAAGGGCAACATACAAGCATTATTTTTTATTCTTTCTTCACGTTAGCAGACGACATTCGAGGCATTTATTACACAAATATCAGAAAGTGTGCATTTTTAAGGAAAAACATAAGGCTTAATTGCCCAAAAATGATTACCTTTGCAGGCGATTTCTGACGAATGGTTAGAATCACAGAATACAAATATAGAAAACTGATAAAGACAAGAATAGAATTTCGGTAAAGATACAATAGGAAATAGTTTAAATTTATAAAAAGATAAAATGGATAATAAAAGACCGCTCATAGCCCACCTGTGCCTCTTTTGCTCGGGCGCATTCTGGGGCTTGATGGCGCCCGTAGGCAAAGACGCCATGTTGCACGGCATCGATGGCATCGACCTCGTGAGTTTTCGTGTTCTCGGTGGAGCTATTCTCTTCTGGCTCACCTCACTTTTCACCAAGAAAGAGCATGTACCGGTAAGGGACATCTTCGCCTTTGCCGCCGCTGGCATCTTCGCCCTCGTGTTCAACCAGTGTTCTTACACCATCGGTCTGAACATGACTTCGCCTAGCAACTCCAGCATCATGACCACCTCCATGCCTATCTTCGCCATGGTACTCTCCTTCTTGATTCTGAAGGAGCCTATCACCTGGAAAAAGGCACTCGGCGTATTGATGGGATGCGCTGGTGCCGTCATCATCATCTTAACTAGTGCCACTTCGGGCAATGCGAAAGTGGGCAACATCTGGGGCGACTTGCTTTGTATGTCGGCGCAGCTCTCCTTTGCGCTCTACCTGTCGCTCTTCAAGAACCTGCTGTCCAAGTATTCGCTCTTCACCATCAACAAGTGGATGTTTCTCTGGGCTACCATCTTGATATGGCCATTCACCTTCAGCCACGTGATGAGCATCGATTTTGCCCATGTTCCAATGAGCACTTGGTGGGAATCGGGCTATGTGGTGCTCTTCGGCACTTACCTGGGATACATCTGCATGATGATAGGCCAGAAGACCTTGCGCCCTACCGTGGTATCTGTCTACAACTATGTGCAGCCATTGGTGTCTGTTACCGTGAGCGTATTGGCTGGTCTCGCCGTGTTCAAGGGCATGCAGGCTATCGCCGCCGTACTTGTGTTCTCAGGCGTTTGGCTTGTTATCAAGAGTAAGTCCAAGAGAGACATTGAGAAGCATGAGCATAGCTTGGCTGTAGAAAATAGAGAATACTAAATAAGGAGTATCTGAGAAGAAGAAACTGTCCCCATCTGAAATCAACAGATGAGGACAGTTTTTTATTTTAAAGATAACTTCCTTTTGAACTTAAGGAATATCAGCAACCGAAGTAAACCATCAGTCCGCCCAATACGATATACAGCACGGCGTATGGGATGGC
>CAVCRI010000110.1:0-10299 GCA_963604545.1 Lachnospiraceae bacterium
GTAAAAGGTTTCTTAGTAATAAACTTTTTAGTAAGAACTTTATTACTAATTAACTTATTACATCGAGTCTTTTGCTGTTTTCAAGAAAAAGCGTATCTTTGCATAAAAAAGTGCGAGCTCTGGGTTAGCGTTTATCCACCTCATGGGTATATCTAGTAAAAACGTGATGGAAAAGAAAGAAGTAGCGACACTGTTTAGGCAGTATTATGGGCGAATGTACGGGATGGCTGTCAGCATCCTGTATGATGAGCAAGAGAGCAAGGATGTGGTTAGCGACATCTTCGCTCGACTGCTTGCATCCGATACCGTACTGCTGCCTGATACCATCGAGCACTATCTGCTAACGAGTGTTCGAAACTCTTGCCTCAAGCGCATTGCCCAAAAGACGAACCAGCAACGCCTCGCTATGCAATATGCCAGCGAGCAACAACTGGCTGTTTCGCCCGAAAGGGATGAGCAAAGAATGGAGAAGATGCTGCAAATCGCTCATTCCCAACTCTCCGACCATCAGTTGCGTATCTTCAAGATGCGCTATCTGGCTGGCATGAAGTATGAGGAGATAGGTGAGGAACTGGGTATCAGTAGAGTGGCGGTATGGAAACATCTTTCACGTATCACAACAATCATCAAGGAACAATTTAAAAATTCAGAGTTATGATGGACAAGAATATCAATGAGGAATGGCTTGACACTCAGGTGCAACTAGATGAGGATGCGGCTATCTTGCTGAAGCGTGCTCTTTTGTATGAGAAGGCAAAGGGAGAAGTGGATGTTGAGGCTGAATGGAAGAAGTTTGAGTCTTCTAATAAGCAATCCAATAGAATATGGCTTAAGATAGCAGCTGTATTCGTGGGCTTGCTGATGCTTTCTGGCATTTCCTATGCCGCTTACCATATTGCTAAGCAAGGAAATGCCGAGGAACAGGTCGTGGTTAAGGATAGTGTAACTGTCTCTCAACCATCAAAGACGCAGATGGCTAGTTCTAAGACTTGGCAGGAAGTAGAGCCTAACCAGAAAAGTCCTGTTGTCTTTGAGAATGCAGAGTTATCTACGATATTGAAGTATATTGTCGATAAGACAAACGTGAAGATTGCTTATCACAATGAGAGTGCTGCTCATATTCGTTTCTACTTGCAATGGGAGCAGAGCGATTCTCTACAAGACATTATCGACAAGATCAATCACTTCGAGAAGGTGCATCTGTCATTTGATGAGGCAAAGCAACAATTAATCGTAGAATAACTATGAAGAAAATCATATTCATGATATACTTGTGCATGGCAGTTGCCGCCAGCTATGCACAACGCCTTTCGCATACTTTCGACAAGGCATCTTTTAGCAAGGCTTTGGTTTGGCTCGACAAGGCGCAGAGCCAATACAAGATAAACTTTATCTATGACGAGTTGGAGGATTTTACCGTCAGCACCTCTTTCAAAGACAAGGATATTCACGAGGCTATTAATCAGATGATAGGCTTCTATCCCATCCGTGCCACCTTCGACAAGGATGAAATCTATGTGGAGTGCATCCAGAAGGAGCCTCAGAAGTTGATAGGTAGGGTATTGGATGACAAGGGTGAGCCAATGGAGTTTGTCAATGTCGCCCTTTTGAACGTGAAGGATTCCAGCTATGTGAATGGAGGTGTGAGCAATCTTTCGGGCGACTTCGTGATTCCAACGAGTCAAAAGCAAGTCATCGCCCGTTTCTCATACGTAGGATACAAGACATTCTATAAGCGAGTAAACGTAGGCAAGATGGGAAGTATCCGCCTCTTTCATGATGCCTATACATTAAAAAAGGTGTTGGTGAAAGGACATCGTAAAACATTTGAGATGACAAAAGAGGGACTTGTTACTCAAGTGAAAGGTACACCATTGAGCGAAGCTGGTACTGCCAATGATGTGGTGGCGCAAGTGCCAAGTGTCTATGGTGGTGATGGAAAATATAGTGTCTATGGTAAGGGAGTGGCACAGATTTATGTAAACGGAAGGAAACTGACTGATGATGGCGAATTGGAAAGAATCAGTTCCAAAGACATTGCTTCCGTAACTCTCAATAATAATCCTGGCGCAAAATACGATGCTACGGTCAAAGCTGTCATCATGATAAAGACCAACAAAAAGCAAGGTGATGGTCTGAGTGGCGGTTTTACCTCAATGGCTCGCCAAGGGCATAACATCTCATTGTCTGAAGGAGGCAACCTGAACTGGCGCAAGGGAGGATTGGACATCTTCGGGAATATTTATTATGATTTGTCGCAACGCTATCAGCATCAAATAGATAACAAGACTGTCATGAAGGAGGATGATATATGGCAGATGCATAGCGATATCGGAATATTTCCAAAGAGCAAAGCCAGAATTTCAACCAAACTGGGTTTCAATTATGTTCTCAACGAGAAGCATTCTATCGGTGCGACCTATGATGTGAATTTCTTGCCAAACAGTACCGCATCATGGACTACTCATCAAAATGTGTCAAAGAATGGCGAGGAACAGGAATCTATATTCTATGATACGAATTGGAATCGCAAGTCGAATCCATCCCATTATATAAATGCTTATTACAAAGGTGAGTTCGGGAAATGGGAGATCGTCTTTGATAATGACTTGGTCGTTAGCCAAAGCAAGGCAGTACAGAACATCAAGGAGCAAAGTAGTGCTTCGGGCGATAGCCAAGTGAACAGCGACAACAAGGCGGACAATGTCATGGTCGCTTCCAAATTGGTGTTATCTCATCCCATGGGAAAAGGAAAGGTAGAAGGTGGCGGTGAGTTTATCTACACAGACCGCAAGGAAACTTACAGCAATGTAGAACAAATAATCGCCTCTACCGACGACCATATCAAGGAAAGCAAGTTGGCAGGATTCCTGACCTATAATCTCTCGCTTGGAAAACTAGACATGGAAGCAGGACTGAGATACGAGCATACTGTTTCTGATTATTACGAGAAAGGCGTATGGATAGAAGGGCAAAGTCGTCGATATGATAAATTGTTCCCGAATGCAAGTGTGTCATTCCCGATAGGCAAAGTCAAGTTCTCATTGGATTATACGATGAAGACTCGTCGTCCATCTTATCAAGAGCTGAGTAGCAATATGCAATATGACGATGCCTTCACCTATGAAAAGGGTAATCCTCTTCTGAAGCCAGAAATCATCCATGATATGACTTTCTCAGGATTGTATAAGTGGATATACTTGAACTTCAGTTTCCTGCATATCAATGACTTCATCGTGAATACGGTGGATTTGCAGCCTGGCGAAGGCAAACCGCTCAATATCCTTACGACTATCAACCGTTCCCACATGAATCAATATACGGCTGTTCTCTCGTTGACACCAAGGATAGGGATATGGTCGCCTCGCTTGTCTTTGGTATTGATGGGGCAAGATTTCGAGATGCTTCATGATGGAGAAATGCTCAAATTGAACAATCCTTTGTTGATGACGAATTGGTATAATTCTTTCTCTATTTCAAGAGGCTATATCTTGACGGCAGACATTACTGGTCATACATACGGCGACAATACGATTGCAACCTTGAAGCCAAGTTATCAGTTGAATTTGGGAATCACCAAGAAACTGAAGCAATGGACATTCCAGCTGCAAGCCACAGATGTTTTCCGTACAGCTCGTAATTCTATGTTTACATACGGCACAAGTATGGTGTTAGACAAATGGAACTACAGCGACTCGCAGGCTGTGAAGCTGACGATAAGTTATCGCTTCAATACAGCCAACAGCAAGTACAAGGGTACTGGTGCAGGTAATGCAGAGAAGAGCAGACTGTAATAAAGTGTCTTGGCAAAAAGGTGTCGCAATCTCATGAAAATATCGAGATTGCGACACCTTTTCTTATATGATTGGTCTTAATCTAGGATAGCGATACTATCCTTTCAGGATTTCACCCTTCCACAACCCATGCAGGTTGCAATATTCACGAGCTGCTACTTCCTTGGCGTCTGCTTTTGTCAGGAAGATAGCCTCTGGCTTATCGCCTGGCTTCAACTCATGGCGCAACACATCGGTCGGGGTGAGCAACTCTATCCACTGGATGTAATGCTCTGGGAGCATCGGATGCTCCACGCTTCCTACCTTCACACGATAGCCACCCTCGATAGGTTCGATTACTGGCACGTGCTTTTCCTTGGCACCGTCCGTCGTGTTCTCCTTCATCAGCTTCATCGGCTGTCCGCAACAACTGAGCACGGCTCCTGGGTTCACTACTTCCACCACGTTGCCACATACTGTGCAACGGTAGATTTCTCTGTTCTTAGTCATAAATGATCCTCCTAAAACTTTTAATGATAAACTAATCTAGTAGATACAGCCTCTCTAGACGAGGATGTATCCACTAAATATCTATAGGATGGTTATTCCTCCACAGGACTGAACTCATCCTTTCCAACACCGCAAAGTGGGCAAACCCAATCGTCTGGGATGTCCTCGAATGCTGTACCTGGGGCGATGCCATTGTCTGGGTCGCCTACTGCTGGGTCGTATACCCAACCACATACGTCACATACATACTTCTTCATCATGTTTCCTTTCTTTCTTTTTAAGTTATTACTGCAATTAATTCACTCTGTATCTGCTGATTAGCCATCTTGTCCCTGTGGGGTGGATAACTTCTTTGCAGATGTTGCAAAGATACGCTTTATTCCGTTACGCTCCAAGTATTTTTAGGCAAATGATGTTAAAAGGGAGCATTTCTTTTGTCCTTTATAGCGATGTCTATGAAATTAATCGTACTTTTGCACTTATAACTAGCTAATAAAGATAAAATAACTAAATATAGAAGCAATATGAAGAAAATCATCATGGCATTGGCGATGTGCCTGCTGGCTCTGAATGGGCATGCAGATGAGCACTATCAGCCTACGAAGGAGAACTTGGAATCTCGCAAGGAGTTTCAAGATGATAAGTTTGGCATCTTCTTGCACTGGGGCTTGTACAGCATGCTTGCCACGGGCGAATGGACGATGACCAACAAAAATCTGAATTATAAGGAGTATGCTAAGTTGGTTGGCGGGTTCTATCCCTCTAAGTTTGATGCTGCCAAGTGGGTGGCGGCCATCAAGGCTTCGGGTGCCAAGTACATCTGCTTTACCACTCGCCATCACGAGGGCTTCTCTATGTTCAAGACCCAGTATTCTGATTATAACATCGTGGATGCGACTCCTTTCAAGCGCGACATATTGAAAGAACTTGCCGATGAATGCCATAAGCAGGGCATCCGTCTGCACCTCTATTATTCGCATATCGACTGGTATCGCGAGGATGCTGTTTGGGGAAGAACTGGCCGTGGCACAGGGCGCCCTAATCCTCAGGGCAACTGGAAGAGCTATTATCAGTTTATGAATAATCAGCTCACGGAGCTATTGACAAACTATGGCAAGATCGGAGCCATCTGGTTTGATGGCTGGTGGGACCAAGACCAGAACCCAGGCTTCGACTGGCAACTACCAGAGCAATATGCCCTTATCCATCGCTTGCAACCTGCTTGCTTGGTGGGAAACAATCATCACCAAGTGCCTTTCGAGGGTGAGGACTTCCAGATGTTTGAGCGAGACTTACCGGGCGAGAACAAGGCAGGACTTTCTGGTCAGGACATCAGCCACTTGCCTTTGGAGACTTGCGAGACGATGAACGGAATGTGGGGATATAAGATTACGGACCAGGACTATAAGTCCACCAAGACCCTGATACATTATCTCGTTAAGGCGGCAGGCAAGAATGCCAACCTCTTGATGAACATCGGTCCTCAGCCTAACGGCGAGCTCCCAGCCATCGCCTTGGAGCGTTTGGCAGAGATGGGAGAGTGGATGAAGACATACGGTGAGACCATCTATGGCACTCGTGGAGGAATCATTGCCCCTCATGATTGGGGCGTAAGCACGCAGAAAGGCAACCGCCTCTTCGTTCATATTCTCAACCTTCAGGACAAGTCTCTCTTCCTGCCTATCGGAAACCGAAAGATAAAGTCTGCCTTCGATTTCGCCACTAAAAAGGCTATAAAGGTGCAAAGATGTGAGGGAGGCATCGTCTTGTATCTTGAAAAAGCACCTACAGAGGTGGATAAGGTGGTGGAAATATGTCTTTAACCAGTAATGAGCGCCTTTATGGTCTTTTGAACCCTATCTTTTGAGGTCACGAGCGTGTTGGACTCATCCGCCCCCTTGGCTCCCATATAGACCTCGTGGTTGTAATGCTTCATCAGACTCGGCACGTTTTCTCTGGCAGAGAAGTGGTATTCGTGGATATGAGTGGCATCGTATATCTGTCGGATGTTCTCCTCGTTTACGCCGCTTCCTGCTAGGAGAATGATTCTGCCCATGGTCTTCTCCTGTAATTCTGCCAGGAGCGCAGTGCCGTCTATGGCCTTGGGCTGTTGACCGGAGGTCAGGATTCTGTCGCATCTCAGGGCGATGATGTCTTCCAAAGCTTGGGTAGGGTTCGAGGCCCGGTCGAAAGCGCGATGAAAGGTTACACTCATCGGCTTCAAGTCCTTACCTGATGCCGACCAACTGCTGGCATCATCCTTTGCCAAGGCGATGAGGCGACGATTTGCCTCCATGTCTACCTCTCCTTCAAGGGTAAGGCATCCGATGGCAACTCCATCCACGCCTAGTTCTCGGCATAGACGAATATCTTCCTCCATACGCTCTAGTTCAAGTGAGGTATAGAGAAAGTCGCCGCCACGAGGACGGATAATCACATGCAATTTGGTCTTTGTCAACACTTTGCTGGCTATCTTTATCTCGCCATACGATGGGGTGGTTCCACCCTCTGGGATGCCAGCGCAAAGTTCCACACGGTCGGCTCCGCCCTCTTGTGCCGCCAAGCAACTTTCCACGCTGTTGGCGCATATCTCAAACTTAAAGTCTTGTCTATTCATAGTTGTTTCTTTTATTATCTTTTGCAAAGATAATGCTTTTATTCCGAATAGGGCTTGTATTTCGAAAAAAAGCATTATATTTGCATTCCAAAAGGGGCATATAGGAATAAGAAGCCCCATATAACATATAAAAGGACTCAATATAGAAATTAAAACTAAATAACAATGAGAAAGAAGATGACTTCTCTTATGTTCTTGCTCTTCGCATCCCTTCAGATAGCGTTGGCAAGTGGTGCATCTGCAAGGATGGAAGGATATGCATCTGCCAGGATGGCTATGAGTGAGCATTTCATTACCGACGATGCCTATCGCTCAAAGGTGGAAGATGCCTTCAAGCAGAAGATAGACTTGGTGGGCAAGCAGTTTTATGACCAAAAGATGCTGAAGAAGCAGAAAGTGAGCGGCGATGAGGCTGAGGCGTTGCAGTTTCTCTATGCCTACATGCCTCTGGCTGATGTAACCGACTATCCTACGAGCTTTTATCTTCAGAACGTTCGCTCCAGTTTTCAGGCTCGTAAGGAGATGCCTTGGGGCAAGGAAGTACCGGAACTGCTGTTCCGCCATTTCGTGCTGCCTATCCGAGTGAACAATGAGAACCTGGATGACTCTCGCCAGGTGTTCTTCCGAGAGCTGAAAGAACGTGTCAAGGGGATGAGCATGAAGGATGCTATTCTGGAGGTGAACCATTGGTGCCATGAGCGAGTGACTTATCAGCCATCCGATGCACGCACCTCGGCTCCGCTTGCCACCATTCGCTCGGCTTACGGACGATGCGGCGAGGAGAGTACTTTCACGGTGGCTGCCTTGCGTGCCATAGGCATTCCTGCTCGCCAGGTTTATACGCCTCGTTGGGCGCATACCGATGATAACCACGCTTGGGTGGAGGCTTGGGCTGACGGCAAGTGGTACTTCCTGGGAGCTTGCGAGCCAGAGGCAGTGCTCAATCTGGCTTGGTTTAATGCGCCAGCTTCTCGTGCCATGCTGATGCACACCAAGGCCTTTGGTGATTACAATGGTCCGGAGGAGGTGATGCTCCGTACCTCCAACTATACGGAAATCAACTTGATAGACAACTACGGCTCTTCGGCCCGCATCGACTTCGACATCGTGGATGCTGAAGGCAAGCCCGTGGATGGCGCAAGAGTGGACTTCAAGATATACAACTATGCTGAGTTCTGTAGCGTCGTAACCAAGTACACGGCGGCTGACGGCAAGACATTCCTGTCTGCTGGCAAGGGTGACATGATGGTTTGGGCTTCAAAGAATGGCAAGTATGGCTTTGCCAAGGCTTCTTTTGGTAAGGATAAGCGGTTGCAGATTCGCCTGAGCCATGAGGTGGGGGAGCAGCAACAAGTCTTCTTCCGAGATTCTTTCGACATCGTTCCTCCTCCAGAGCGAGCCAACATCCCAGAGGTGTCAGCACAAGCTAGGGCAAAGAACTTGGAGCGATTCGCTTATGAGGATTCCCTTCGCCATGCTTATCTTGCCACCTTCTATAATAAGCAAACGGCGTTGCAGGCTTTGATGGAGCATGGGTTGGCAGTTGGTGCGGAGGCGGATAATCGCCTTTCTGATGACACGCAGAAGATGGTAAACTTCCTTGTGGCTTCCAGTGGAAATCATCAGGTGATACTCGACTTCTTGGTGAAGCACAAAGATAATATCGGCAGGGCTATCACTCTCCTGGAGACCTTGAGCACCAAGGATTTGCGCGATATGCAGATGAATATCCTGGAGGATAGTTTCTCAGCCAAGAGCGACGAGTTGTCCCCTCGGGTGGAAAGCGAGATGATAACCCTTCCGTTCAAGCAGTTCTTCGAGAAAGAATTCGGCAATATGAAGTCCTCTGTGGAGACGGATGTTTTGGGTGGTGCTGTAAAGGTAAACCAACCTTTGTCGCAAAGTTTCAAGAACCGTCCTGCTCTTTTGGTGGAATGGGTGAAGCGGAACATCCGGATCAATCCTGACAAGAAAGCGCTACAGATAGCACAGACTCCTATAGGCGTTTACCGTTCTCGCCTTACCGATGAGCGCTCTCTCAAGATATTCTTTGTGGATGTGGCTCGAAGCCTGGGTATAGAGGCAAGGGTGGATGAAGTGACCAAGAAGACTCAGTATAAACAAAACGGGGAATGGATAGATGTGGATTTCGAGAGCGCACAGCAGAGCGTTGCGCCTAAGGGCATCTTGAAGCTGGGCTATCAGGATAATGGGGCTGTGGATGATCCGAAATACTATAGCCATTTCACGCTTACTCGCATCAACAAGGATGGTTCCACATCGCTCTTGGAGTATCCAGAAGATGGCATTACTTGGAGCAATACCTTCAAGAAAGGAGTGGCTTTGGATGAGGGAGATTATGCTTTGGTATCGGGTACTCGCTTTGCCAATGGCGGCGTGCTTTCTGAGATGCAATTGTTTCATGTGAAACAAGACAAAATAACTGCTCTAGACTTGCATCTTCGCTCTTCATCTACCGAGGTTACGGTGAAGGGTAACTTCGATTTAGAGTCTAAATTTCTCTTGCTCGATAAGGAACAGGTCTTGGCAGGAAAGGCTGCTTTGGCAGTATCAGAAGCTAAGGAGGTGAGCCTCTTGTCACAAACGGGCAGGGGGTACTTCGTTACGGGCTTGATAGGTGTCGGGCAGGAGCCGACCAATCATGCCTTGAAAGACATCGCTAAGGTGGCGCAGGTGTTTGAGAAGTGGAACCGCCCTATCGTCCTCTTGTTTGAGGATGAGGCTGCTGCGCAGAAGTTTAGACTCTCTGAGTTCCCTGGTCTGCCTAGCAATATCATCTTTGGTATCGACAAGGATGGAGCCATCCGCAAGCAGATGTTGGCAAACATGAAACTTCAGAATACCAATCTCCTACCGATTTTTACCATATCAGATACCTTCAACCGTGTGGTTTACCTGTCGCAAGGCTACACCATCGGCTTGGGTGAACAAATGGAAAGTGTCATCAAGAAATTATAACGATTTCTTGATGACTTGATGACGTTAATTATTTCTTGACGGTAATCGTCTTGATTTCTACTTGCATGTCCTTGTCCTGTGTACGGTTCTTGGACAGCCATTTTTGGAAACTGTCATAGCTCAGCTCTCTTGGCAATCCTTCGGCGGCGTAGTCTATCGCCTTGATGAAGGGGTTGGGAGAGCTGATGACATAGATATAGTTGGTTTCTGAAGCCTTCTCGCAAGTCATTGTATACTCATCCACATCGCTTGGCTGGAACTGAGGCGCTGCGGTCTTGGTGTTGAAGAACACGTAGCGAGTGTTGGCATCTATCGCCACCTTTCCGTTCTTGGAAGACTGGTAAGGCAACAGGCAATAGGCGTTCTTAGCTTCATCTATCAGGTACACAGCCAGGTATCTTCTTGGTCTTTTGGGCATAG